>CANHQZ010000001.1 GCA_947463125.1 Flavobacteriales bacterium
CGGATTCAAGGAATAAACACAATCTGGCAAAAGCGGCAGGGCTCATTCCTAAAACTGCCAGCATCGGCGGGGAAATAGGCATACACGGCGTGGTAGAAGGGAGTGATTATCTGGTCAGTGGCGGTATACCCTGGACCAAAGGGTGTATATCGCTTAAAAACAGCCATATTGCAGAGCTATATGCCATAGTTGGTTCAAACTCCACAATCATCCGCATTCAAAAGTAGTTTAGGTGCATAAACGGTGGATTGACAATTCGCAACTGCATCGTTAATTTGCACCATGCACATTGAAACCAAGGTATTACATGCCGGCATTGAGCCCGATCCGTCTACAGGCGCCATCATGACTCCCATTTTTCAGACAAGCACCTACGTACAGGCTGCACCGGGCGATCATAAAGGCTACGAATATGCCAGAACCCAAAACCCCACCCGCGATGTGTTGCAAAAAAACCTGGCGGCACTTGAAGGAATGAATTACGGGCTTTGCTTCAGCACAGGTATGGGTGCCGTGGATGCATGTGTGAAACTGCTCAAGCCTGGCGACGAAGTAATCAGTACAAATGATTTGTATGGAGGAACCTACCGCTTGTTTACCAAAGTTTTCGAACCCTACGGCATCCGATTTCACTTTGTGGATATGACCAACGCCGAAAACGTAAAACAGGCTGTTACGCCTAATACCCGCATGATTTGGGCCGAAACGCCCACCAATCCCCTGCTCAGAATTATTGACATAGAGGCCGTTTGCTGCATTGGCAAAGAAGCCGGCGCACTGGTGGTGGTAGACAACACGTTTGCCAGTCCCTATTTGCAAAACCCCGCCCAATACGGCGCAGACATTGTAATGCACAGCGCCACTAAATATATCAACGGCCACAGTGATGTGGTGCTAGGCGCACTTTGTGTGAATGATTCCGCACTGAGAGACAGACTTGCCTTTATCCAAAACAGCTGCGGTGCTACTCCCGGTCCTCAGGATTGTTTCCTGGTACTGCGCGGTATAAAAACCCTGCACGTGCGCATGCAGCGGCATTGTGAAAACGGCGCTGCTGTGGCCCACTGGCTTAAATCCCATCCAAAAGTTGGCACAGTTTACTGGCCGGGATTTGAAGAGCACCCCGGACACAGCGTTGCTAAAAAACAAATGCGCGGTTTTGGCGGCATGATCTCTTTTACATTGAAGGATGATTCGGTGGAATCTGCCATGAAGTTTCTGAAAAACACCCACCTGTTCTCATTGGCGGAGAGCCTGGGCGGCGTGGAAAGCCTGGTTGGGCACCCCGCCACCATGACCCATGCCAGCATCCCCAAAGAGCAGCGGGAAGCCGCCGGCTTAAAAGATTCACTCATTCGATTAAGTGTAGGCATTGAGCACATCGACGATTTAATTGAAGACCTAAACAAGGCGCTTCAGACGGTTTAATCAGGCACAGAAAGCATTACATCAAAACAACTGACAGTTTTTTGCAATCTTAAAATGTAATTTCTGTCAGTCTATTGACGTTTTTCATGTAAATTCAGTCAGTCTATTGACGTTTTTTATATTAATTTGGTCAGTTGATTGACAGTTTTAATGTTTTTTAGTAACTTTGTGGTGTGTTTGACCGGAAATTATTGAAAATAATGGAAGACAGCCTCAGCGAGCAAAAGGTTTCATTGCTGCTGGGAGCCCGCCGTGTCGGTAAAACCGAATTACTACAAACCCTTTTTGCCAAAAAGCAAGAAAACACACTTTGGCTAAACGGCGAAGACAATGACACCCATATACTAGTTGAAAACAGGACTGTATCAAACTACCGCAAATTGCTGGAAGGTTACCGCATTCTGATTATTGATGAAGCGCAGTTCATTCCGGATATTGCCCGAAAAGTGAAACTGATGATTGACAACATCAAGCCTTTGCATATCATCCTTACAGGATCATCGGCCTTTGACATAGAAAAAATGGGAAATCCACTGGTGGGCAGAACGCTTAACTTTCACTTGTATCCGCTTGCACAGATGGAGTGGAAGCAAAAGGAAAACCTGCTTCAGACACGTCAAAACCTTGAAGACAGACTAATACTGGGCAGTTACCCGGAAATAAGCCAACTCAAAACATACAAGGATAAAACCGATTACCTGCGGGAACTTGTCAATACCTATTTGCTCAAGGATATTTTGATGTTTGAGCAAATCAACAATTCACAAAAACTTAGGGATTTGCTGATACTGCTGGCACATCAGGTAGGCAATGAAGTTTCCATGCAGGAACTTGGGCAGCAGCTGGGAATGAGTAAAAATACGGTAGAACGCTACCTTGATTTACTGAGCAAAGTATTTGTAATATACTGCCGCGGTGGTTACAGTGGCAACTTACGTAAGGAAATTGCAAAGGGCCGAAAATGGTATTTTGCAGACAACGGCATCCGCAATGCACTTATTGGCGATTTTAGGCCTTTGGCAGTGCGCAATGACGTCGGGGCGCTGTGGGAACAATATATTCTCTCGGAAAGAAACAAATTACATACCTACAGTGGCAGTAATGTGGAAAGCTATTTCTGGCGAACCTACGATCAGCAGGAAATTGATTTGATAGAGGTCCAAAACAAGCAACTCACTGCTTTAGAGTGTAAATGGAAAGAAGACAAATGCCGCATCCCTGTCGCTTTTGCCAAGGGATATCCGGATGTGCCGTTCCATATTATCAATCAAAAAAACTATCTGGAATGGATTGGGGCCTGAGTGCATGAACAAAAGATTACTTAAAGAACTATTAGATGAAAAATACCATCAGTTCAATGATTCATCTTTTATAGGCCCCGACCCCATTTCAGTGCCTCACCGTTTCAGCAAAAAACAAGACATTGAAATTGCCGGATTGTTTGCCGCCCTGCTGGCCTGGGGAAACCGCACCACCATCATCAACAGCGCAAACCGGTTGATGAAGCTAATGGATGATACCCCTCATGATTTTATTCTGAACCACAATGAAAAGGACCGGCAACGTTTTGAGCAATGGGTACACCGAACTTTTCAGTATCCTGATTTGCTTTATTTCCTTGAATTCCTTCAGTTTCATTATTCGGAAAATGAAAGTCTGGAAACGGCTTTTTCGAAAGGCATGAAACACTCTGATTCGAATATTGAAAACGGACTTATCCATTTTCACCGATATTTCTTTTCCCTGCCCCATCTGCCCCGCACAGAAAAACACCTGCAAACCCCTTTGCGCAAAAGCGCCTGCAAAAGAATCAGTTTGTTTTTGCGCTGGATGGTTCGTTCGGATGACAAGGGCGTGGATTTTGGCATCTGGAAAAGCATTTCACCTGCCCAGTTGATTTGTCCGCTGGATGTGCATGTGCACCGAACTGCTACACACCTGAATCTCATTACCCGCAAACAGGCCGACTGGCAAACCGCGCTGGAACTTACCCAATCTTTAACAAAGCTAGACCCGAATGACCCCGTGAAATACGATTTTGCTCTGTTTGGACTGGGCCTGGAGCAGGGTGGTAAAAAGTTGATAAAATGACGAAATGTCACACTTGTGGTAATATTATCTTTGGTACGGGATTTGAAACTCAATAATCACTAATTTTATATAACATGGCTGAAACTTTCACAAGCGGCAACTGGAACGAAAAGGTGCTGCAATCCGACAAACCCGTACTCGTAGACTTCTGGGCAGAATGGTGTGGCCCATGCCGCATGATAGGTCCTATCGTTGAAGAAATTGCTAAAGAATATGACGGCAAAGCTGTTGTAGGCAAACTCAACGTAGATGAAAACGGGGATATCGCCGGAAACTATGGCATTCGCAGCATCCCTACCCTGCTGGTTTTCAAAGGCGGACAAATCGTAGACAAAATCGTTGGCGCGGTTCCCAAACCTTCCATTACCCAAAAAATTGACGCTGTTCTTTAAGCGTTTGGATTTTTTTAAAAAAGGTCGGTAATACCGGCCTTTTTTCGTATATTTGATAGTATATGCTCCTGGAGGAAGTTCAGCAGTACCAAAACCTTGAACTACTTGCAAAACAAGTGGTAGAAGGATTCATAACGGGCATGCACCGGAGTCCTTTTCATGGTTTTTCCGTAGAATTTGCAGAACACCGACCCTACAATCCCGGAGAAAGCACCCGCAACATAGACTGGAAGCTCTATGCACGCACCGACCGGATTTATACCAAACGTTTTGAGGAAGAAACCAACCTGCGCTGCCGCATTGTACTGGATTTATCCGGCAGCATGTTTTTCCCCGCTGAGAACCTGGCCAAAATAAAATTTTCGGTACTCGCCGCCGCCTCTATTTGTCATTTGCTGCAAAAGCAGCGCGATGCATTCGGATTAACGACCTTCAGTGACAGCGTTAAACATCAAACGCCCGCCCGCAGCAGTCGCGCACATCTGCAGGATGTTTTACATACACTGCAACCCCTTTGGGATGTAAAAAGTGCACCCACGCAACCTGAAACCACCCGAATCGCACACTGCCTTGAACAAATAGCACTTACCCAGCACCGGCGAAGCCTGGTTGTGATATTCAGCGACATGTTTGAAAACAATGCTGACGATGTTGCCATCTGGCAGGCGATTCAGCACCTAAAACATGCGAAAAACGAAATCATCATCTTTCATGTGCAGCATGCTCCGCAGGAATTGCAATTTGATTTTGACAACAAGCCTACGCGCTTCATCGATGCTGAAACAGGTGAACAGGTTTCGCTGAATCCGGCCGAAGTAAAAAGTGCCTACGTCAGGCAAATTGCAGCCATGGATCAAAAAATTAAGAACCGCTGTCTTCAATACAATATTGATTTTTACCCTGTAGATGCATCAAAGGATTTTGGTCAGGTGCTGATGCCTTTTTACCTGAAAAGAATGAAAATGGCATAAGCAAAAATCAATTAACCTGTTGCTATGATTCACTTTCAGGCATAAGCACTGCTTTTTCAAAACCTGGAAATCACCCCTACAAAAAACATCTGTTTTTTACACATGACAACTTCATAGAATCTTTATGACGATGGTCATTTTTTTACCTTTTACAGGTCAATAGCTTCGTGACATCAAACCTAAAGACTATGATAGACATACCTGAAAATCACCTTGCGCACACAGTCATCGGACTTGCGATTGAAATCCACAAAGCCCTTGGACCGGGCCTGAAAGAAAGTGCTTACCGCGAATGCCTTTTATATGAACTCGGGCAAAATGGTATTTCGACTACATCCATGAAGCCGCTTTCTGTGAATTATAAAAATCTGCATATAGAGGACGGTTACAGCATAGACCTGGTGCTGGACGATAAACTCGCCATTGAGCTGGAAACCTGCGAACAAATTACGGATCATCATGTACACAAAATGCTCCGGAATATGAAACTGGGGAACTACCGGTTGGGCCTGATTATCAATTTCAACTCACCCCTGTTGAAAAACGGAATACGCCGTGTAGCAAACCACAGACTGCTGCCGGATGAAAGCCGACTGCTGCCGGATTATGCCAGATATTGAAACACATCGGGTAATTTCGCACTGTGAGTATTGGTGCGTTTAATATCCGTGTATACGGAATTGCTGTTAAGGAAGGCAGGCTGCTTATTTCTACCGAACTGGGTGGGGACCATGCCTTTACCAAGTTTCCGGGCGGTGGTCTGGAACCGGGTGAAGGACTGGCCGACTGCCTTATTCGGGAATGGAAGGAAGAACTGAATGCGTCTGTATCAGTGGATGACTTATATTATGTAAATGAATTTTACCAGCCCAGCGCATTTAATCCGGCACAGCAGATTATATCATTCTATTACAATGTAACCCTGCTATCGGATGATATCATTTTCAAATCCATAGAAAAACGCTGGAACAAGGAATACCTGGTGGAATTTCGCTGGGAGCCGCTGAACGAACTTCAGGTTGAGGACTTTACTTTCCCGATTGACAAAATAGTGTTTTCCAAACTCCGGGAGGGCTACCTGAGAATGTGAAAACTTCCCCTGATGGTCCTGCGCTCATTGTCGCATCCAATCCAGGTGGCCAGATACACATAAGCACCTTCCGGGGCCGGAACACCATTGATATTCCCATCCCAGTTCATATCCGGTGATTCCAGTTCTGCTATTTTCTCACCCCAGCGATTGTATAGCTTTACATTGTACAATGAACCTACATTAGGAAATTTATTCATCGGATAAAAATCATTGATGCCATTGCCATCAGGGGTAAACGCATTGGGCATAAACAGCAAGGAAGGATATAGGTCTCCTCGTTTATTGATGGTTACCGTATCGGTACCAAAACAGCCATTGGCATCTTTCACCTTTACCCAGTATGTGCCTGGATCGATGGCTTTGTAAGTTCTATCAGTGGTGCCGTTTTGCCAGCGATACCATTCCATACCCCCGCCTGCATCCAATATGGGATGCACCGACAAACAAACAAGGGTATCATTTCCGAGGTTTATGCGGGGATTTGGAAACAACCGAACATTAAATGAATCAGATTCCGGACATCCAAACCTATTGATTACTTTTACGATGACTTTTCCGGGTTTTTGCAAACGAAATACATTACCGGCAATTTCATTGTTCCAGCTCACCGACTGAAAATCATTCCGGGGGGCGGTAATCAGGGTGTCAATGGTTTCACAGAAACGCAAATCAGGGCCCAAAAACAACGTGGCCGGGTAGTTGCTTAGCTTGAATGTGTCCCAAGTGCTGCACAAACCACGCGTTACCTTAACCACATAGGTGCCGGGCGCCGTAATGGTAGTAGAAGTTCCCGTTTCTCCATTGCTCCAGCGGGTAGCTGTGGCTGTGGGATTCTGGTTATCGAAACGAACCGGATTTCCGGGGCAAACAATGGTATCCCTGATGGAAACCACCACGGGCGAAAAGCGGTTGATAAATGCTGTATCCACAGAAACACAGCCGTTCACTGTAGTTCCTGTTACAATAAAAGCACCTGACTGATTGACCGTAATATTGGGTGTTGTAGCACCGGTATTCCATTGATAACTTCTCAGTCCCAGTGTAGCGCTAAGGGTTCTGGTAAATTGTTCGTCGCTACAGTAAAGTGTATCCCCTTTTATCTGAACCTTTGTTCTGTCCACTGATAACACAATGCTATCTCTCCACCTACAGGTGTTTTTTGTCAGTTCAAGCCAATACAAACCCGGCTGACTGATGGTTATGGAAGATGCTGTTTGTCCGTTACTCCAGCGGTAGGCATCGCCCAAAATATCGGAAGCAACCCTGAGTGAGGCTCCGTCGCAGATAATGGTATCTTTAGGTAGCTTGGGAATTTCGGGTTTTTGAACATCCAGTTCTGCCTCGAAAGTATCTGAGCAGCTGTTTTTCCATGCAATCAGCTTTACCTTGAATTTTCCTGCGTAGGGAAATGTATAAACAGGCTGAAAGAGATTGGAAGTATCTGCGTTCGTTCCGGGCACACCAAAGTCCCAGTGATAGCGGGTGCCACCTTTACTTTGATTGCGAACCTGATAGGTATAACCACAAACCACTGTTGGAACAAAATAAGAAGCCACTACATCTATCACACACGACTGAACGTTAAACTGATAATCACGCATGGTTTCCGAAATAAAAACGCCCTTGCGGTATTCTCTCACGCGTATTCCAATTACGAATTGCCCAACGGCGGTGGGCACCAGGGTGATTTTACCTGTTTTGGGATCAATATTCAGAAGCGGATTACCATCAATTGGAACAGCAGCCGAATATCCTGCGCCCCAGGTTATCTGAGAAAACGGTGGGTTTTCGAGGGTTCCGTTGAATCTGTTATCGGGGCGGGGTTGGGTACTTGTTCCGCCGGTGTAGGGCCAGAACAATTCATATGCAAGACTGTCACCATCCGCATCTGTGGCACTGTGATCAAATTTAAGAGGCGTATTGGTGCAAAGAAAATTGGGAGGCAGTTCCTTGAAAATGGCACTGTTATTCTCTTTTTTGTTCGGTGTAGTTCGCGGATCCGGAATTGCTGTCCAGTAATTGGCACCTGTCAGATCCGGCCTGAACAGGTTGGATATGGTATTGTTGCGGCAGCAACGCTGAAACGAAACAATGTAACCGCCCGTTCTGGGGGCCAGTGTCAGGGTGGTTTCATACCAGTAATGGTCCACACAGGCATTGGGCGCTATGGAAATGCAGTTGTAATTGGTTTTTTGAATTCTGGTGGGACCGCTGCGGGAAATTTCCGTGGGATAACCACTGATCATTCTTTTGGTATTACCATCCCACACGCCAAACCAGGCAGTGGCATCGCTGGAGATAGCACCTGAGCTTCCGTTCAAACAGTCGATGTATAAATCAAGACGAATCTTGTAGCGGTTGCTTCCCAGATAGGTATAGGTCATCTCACCTCCTACGATATGAGTAGCGTAGGAAACAGATATGGACAGAAACAATACTGCCGAAACCAGTTTAACAAGATATGACCTAAGTGACTTCAATCCTGATTATATACAAAAATACAATAAAACGACCCAACACCACCAAAAATGCTACCAAATATGCCGATGGATGGATTAATCATACGAATAAATAAAACAAAAAATCAGCAAAATAGTTTTGACAAATCCATCTTTCTTCGATAACTTAAATGCCAATTTTTTGTCAAATTTTTTATCATGAAAAAACACATTGCGCACATGGATCTGGACAGCTTTTTTGTGAGTGTGGAGCGGTTGCGCAACCGTGCCTTGCAGAACATACCGTTAATCATCGGCGGAACGGGAGACCGCGGCGTGGTAGCCAGCTGCAGCTATGAGGCAAGAGCCTTCGGTGTAAGAAGTGCCATGCCTGTTAAGATGGCCCGACAGCTGTGCCCCAATGCCATGTTTATACGCGGCGACCATGAATTGTACAGCCAATATTCGCGCATGGTTACAGACATCGTAGCAGAGAGTGTGCCGGTGTATGAGAAGAGCAGTATTGATGAATTCTACCTGGACCTAAGCGGCATGGATCGTTTTTTTGGCTGCTGGCAAATCACCAAGGAACTGGGCACAAAGATAAACCGTGAGACAGGCCTGCCTATTTCTTTTGGCCTGAGCGCCAACAAAACCGTGAGTAAAATTGCTACCGGCGAGGCTAAACCGGCTGGCGCAAAACACATACTTCACGGCACCGAAAAGCCCTTTCTGGCACCGCTAAGCATTCGCAAAATACCCGGCGTGGGCCAGGAAACCTACAAAACACTCAGGGGACTGGGCATACAGCGCATTGAGACCATTCAGGCCATGCCTGTGGATCTGATGGAAAAAACGCTGGGAAAAACCGGCACTGATATCTGGAAAAAAAGCCAGGGCATAGACCACAACCCCGTAGAGCCTTACCGCGAGCAGAAAAGCATCAGCACGGAACAAACGTTTGAACAGGACACCATTGACGTGCACATGCTTAAAAACCTGATTGTGGGTATGGCAGAAAACCTGGCCTACCAGCTGCGCAAACAGCAAAAAGTAACCGGTTGCGTTACCGTAAAAATCCGCTACAGTGATTTCAATACCTACACACGGCAACTTCGCATCCCTTACACCAGTGCGGATCACACCCTGATTGCCCACAGCTGCGAACTGTTTGAAAAACTGTATGAAAAACGCATGCTGGTAAGGCTCATCGGAATAAGATTCAGCGAACTGGTAACCGGTTCGCTGCAAATCAACCTGTTTGAGCATACTGAAGAAATGATTAACCTATATCAGGCGATGGACCACATCCGAAACCGATACGGAGACAATGCCGTAAAACGCGCAGTTGCCCGCCTGAAAAACACAGCAGAAAAGAAAAAAAATACCGATATTTGAATGTAACATCACCCGTTCAATATGAAAAGTAATTTCAGTGTGAAGCAATATGTAACGGATGCCTTATTTGTGATTGTCGGCATATTCTCAGCCGCTTTTGGATTTAAAGGCTTTTTGCTGCCCAATGAGTTTACGGATGGAGGCGCTACAGGCATATCTCTTCTAAGTTCAGCCACAACCGGAATACCCTTGTATATTCTGATTATGGTTGTGAATGCCCCTTTTATTGCGATGGGCTGGAAGACCATGGGGAAAACATTTGCACAAAAAACCATACTGGCCATACTGGGTTTGGCGTTGGTACTGGCGCTGGTAAAGTTCCCAACGGTTACCCATGACAAATTGCTAACGGCCGTATTCGGAGGTTTTTTTCTGGGAATGGGCATTGGCCTGGCAGTGCGTGGAGGAAGTGTTATTGACGGAACGGAAGTACTGGCCATTTATCTTAGCAGAAAAACAGGTGCCACTATCGGAGATATTATACTTATCATTAACATCATTATTTTTTCATGTGCAGCATGGTTATTGGGGCTGGATATCGCTATGTATTCCATGATAACCTACCTTTCAGCTTCCAAAACCCTGGATTTCATCATTGAGGGCATAGAGGAATATGTGGGTGTAACCATTGTATCCGTAAACTGCGAGGCCATTCAGAAAATGATAAGCGATAAACTGGGGCGTGGTGTTACCGTATACAGCGGAAAGAAAGGCTATGGAAAAAGAGGGGAAAATACCGAAATTGATATTATTTACACGGTTATTACCCGTTTGGAAATCAACAAACTGAAAAGGGAAATAGACCACATTGAGCCGGATGCCTTCGTGGTCATGCACAGCGTAAAAGAAACCAAAGGCGGTATCATCAAACAAAGACCCTTACAACACGATTGATGTATTTTTATGTAACTTTGTGTTGAATTTCATGCGAAACCTAATACTATGCGGACTTATGGCGGTTTTGCTTCCTGTTCTTCAGGGGCAAACACCCTCACTGATTATCTGCAAAGGCACAGGAGTAAACTACAGGGAATTCAACACCGGAAACAGCCTGCCCTCGGTGAGCTGGAAATGGTCATTTCAGGGAGGCGTACCCACCCGTTCCACGCTACGGGAACCCTCCATCAGCTACCCGGATACGGGACTGTTTCTAACTTCCTGCGAAAGCACCTTCTCCGATTCGAGCAAACAAACACAAACCATTTGGGTTTTGGTCATTGAAAGCACTTTTGAACCTATACCTATGCGCGATACTGTTTTCTGCGGAAGTGGCATCACGCTGAACCTGAATGCGGGCAACAATTACCGCGGGGCTCAATACCACTGGACCAGCCCGGATGTGAATTTATCAGGTATAGATACCAACAACCGCACCCTGACCATTAGCAAAACGGGAATTTATGCCGTAAAAGTGTACTCAAAATGCGGAAGCATAAGCAAATCCATTACCGTCAGACAGGGCACCCAGCCCCAGGTAGATCTGGGTAAAGACCGTTTTGTGTGTCGCAATGCGAATGTGCTGCTGGATGCAGGGTTTGGCGCCGGCTACACCTACTTGTGGAGCCCGGGAAATCAAACAACCCAAACCATTGTAGCCAACATAGCCGACGATTACAGCGTTACAGTTACCAGTGCTGACGGATGCCGGAAAACCGATGCTGTTTCGCTGATAGACAGCTGTCCGCCGATATTTTTTGTCCCCAATGCCTTCACCCCCAATGATGCGGCTCCCAATGATGTTTTCCAGCCCTATCTGGAAGGCTTTACCCAGTTTTCCATGATGATCATTAACCGTTGGGGAGAAATCGTATACAAGTCCACCGACATGAAATCAGGATGGGATGGCAATTACATGGGCAAACCTGCCCCTTCCGGGGTATATGCCTGCCGCATTGAACTGCTGGGCACCGACAAAATCCGAAGAGTCCACACGGGGAATATCACCTTGCTGCGTTAACAGTTTTTAGCGTAATTCGCCCTATGAGCGGATTCGAAACCATTTATCTGGGTGATTTACGCACCCAAAATGTGCATTTGCAAAGCGGAAACAGCATTATCACCGACGCGCCCACAGACAATCAGGGCAAGGGCGAAGCCTTCTCCCCTACAGATTTATGCGCGCTGAGCCTGACAAATTGCATTATTACCACAATGGGTATTTATGCCAAAAACCATGGCTACCACATTGAAGGCACCAAAGCCCATACGATAAAACACATGGTAAGCGATCCGCGCAGAATTGGGCGTATTGAAATCAAAATTCAAATTCAACTGCTGGAAAAAACCGACGAACACGCCCGGGAAGGCTTGCTGCGTATTGTAAAAACCTGTCCGGTAGCCCGAAGCCTGCACCCTGATATTGTTCAGGATGTAACGGTGGAATTTGTTTAGAGGTTGCCCCTGAGTTCCTGTTCGCGCTCGATGCTCTCGAACAACGCCTTGAAATTGCCTTTACCAAAGCTTTTTGCTCCGCGGCGCTGGATGATTTCGTAAAACAAGGTGGGCCTGTCTTCTACCGGCTTGGTAAAAATCTGCAGCAGATAGCCGTCTTCATCCCTGTCTATGAGAATATTCAGCTTTTTCAAAGCTTCAAGATCTTCATCTATTTGTCCTACACGCTGCGGAATATCATCGTAGTAGGTTTCAGGCACATACAGAAACTCGATGCCTCTGCGTCTGAGTTCACCTACTGTGGCAATAATATCATCGGTTTCGATGGCGATATGCTGAACACCGGCTCCTTGGTAAAAATCAAGATATTCTTCAATCTGTGACTTCTTGCGTCCTTCTGCGGGCTCGTTTATGGGAAACTTAATATAACCGTTGCCGTTGCTTACCACTTTGCTCATCAAAGCACTGTATTCGGTGCTGATATCTTCATCATCGAACGTAATGAGCAATTTGAATCCCATCACATCTTCATAATATTTCACCCACTGATTCATCGCTCCCAGTTCTACGTTTCCTACACAGTGGTCTACGTATTTAAGTCCCACGGGAACAACATCTATAGCGTTGGGAACAGCCTTAAATCCCGGCAGAAACGGGCCATTGTAATGGTTGCGCTCCACAAACTTATGAATGGTATCACCATAGGTATGGATGGCACTGATTACCACCCAGCCATGTTCGTCTTCGAAACGGGTGGGCGCCATATAGGGTTTGGCGCCGCGTTTTACGGTTTCTTCAAAACTTTTGGTTGCGTCATCAACCCATATGCTCAGAAACTTAACGCCATCGCCGTGTTTGGCATGGTGTTTTGTTATCTCAGAATCTGGCTGCAGAGAAGTGGTCAGCACAAGGCGAACCTTATTTTGCTGCAGCACGTAACTGGCGCGGTCTCTTACACCGGTTTCAGGCCCTGAATAAGCAACCAGCTTGTATCCCCATGCAGTCTGATAGTAGTAAGCGCTCTGCTTGGCATTGCCCACGTAAAATTCAATATGATCGGTTCCGTTAAGGGGAAGAAAGTCTTGAGATGTAATTGTCTCGGTTTTTTCCAGTGTTTCCATCTGCCTTCAAAATAACAACAAATTCTTCATTTTTCGCTAATGAAATCAGGCGGGATCAACATCAAAATCTATCCAAACCCCTTTAAAATCAGCCATGGCAGTGAGTTTCTGCGAAGCATTCCACAAAAGCGTTTTCACTTTTGCCGGATCATCTTTCTTTTTATCCAGCTTTACCATCAGTTGCTGTAGGTAATAATTGCGCACCCTGGTGACTGGTGGCTCCTGGGGGCCCAGCATTCGTTCCTTGAGCGTACTTTTCAGTATTTGCGCATAGTATTTGGAAGCTTCTTCTGATTTGCGGGCGTCTTTGTGTTTGACGGTTATTTTTATGATGCGTGAAAATGGCGGATACTGGAATTGCTTACGCAACTCAATTTCCTGCTCTGCCAGCCCCGTGTAGTCATCATTCAGCACAGCCTGCAAAACAGGGTGTGCCGTTTGGCGCGACTGAATCATCACTTGTCCTTGTTTACTACCCCTGCCCGATCGGCCTGCTACCTGAAATAACTGCTGAAAGGCACGCTCATGGGTTCTGAAATCGGGAATATTCAACAGAATATCTGCATCCGGCACAGCCACCAAACCCACGTTTTGAAAATCGAGGCCTTTGCTTAGCAGTTGCGTTCCTACCAGAATATCAATTTCACCGTTCGCAAATCCATTCAGCACCCTTTGAAAGTCACTGCGCTTGCGCATGCTTTCCTGATCGAGGCGGGCAATTTTCGCTGCCGGAAAGACCAGCGATAATTCCTCTGCGATTCGCTCAGTGCCAAAGCCTTTCATGGAAACGGCAGTACTGCCACAGGCAGGGCAAATCTGCATGGGCGGTTGGGTATGCGCACAGTAACCACAGCGCTGCTGTCCGTTACTTTTATAATAGGTAAGTGTAATGTCGCAATTGACGCAGTGAGGCGTGTATCCGCAGATATCACAATGTATATAAGGCACAAATCCTTTCCTGTTCTGATATACAATTACCTGGCTCTTTGTATCCAGGCAATTGCCTATGGCTTCCAGCATATGGGCATGAAAAGGCCCCTTGGGTTTGTTTTTCTTACCGGATTCAGTCGTATTTACCAGTAAAATCTGAGGTGCCGGTGTTTGAATAAATCGTTTATTCAAGGTAATTTTCTCCCAACGGCCTTCTGTGCATAGATTCCATAATTCGTAGGATGGGGTTGCGCTGCCAGCCAAAACATGGCAGCCATGCATATTAGCCAGTTGAATGGCAGCATCGCGGCCGTGATAGTGCGGTCTTTTGTCAAACTGCTTAAAGCTGTTTTCATGCTCCTCGTCAATGACCACCACACCCAGATTTGAGAATGGGGCAAACAATGCAGAGCGTGCACCTACGATAAACCTTACTTCTCCTTTGAGCACCTTTTCATACAATTCCGTGCGTTCATGGCCGCTGTAGTAATTGTGCCATACGCCCATTTCGTTACCGAAATAGTGTTCAAGCCGCGATACCAGTTGTTCTGTAAGTGCCACCTCGGGAATGAGAAGCAAAGCCTGTTTTCCTTCAGAAAGGGCCTTTTTTATCTGCTGTATATATAAATACGTTTTGCCGCTGCCTGTTACACCATACAGCAACACGTTCTTTCCGGAGGAAAAAGCAGCATGGATTTGACTGTCGGCCGCAGTTTGTTCAGGCGTTAGTTCCAGTTCATCGGGTTCAGAGACCAGCCTTTTCAGCCTGTCTACCTGCCTTCTTTCCTGAAGGAGTAACCCTTTCTGCACCAGCGTTTTTATGTGTGCAGCATCAATTCCATGCTTTTCCGTCAGTTCCTTTTTTGGAAACGAGCCTTTACCCATACCCAGCACAGCCATGATGGCATCAGCTTGCCGTGGCGCCCGTTTTTCCAGATGGTTGAGGGTTTCTGTGGCAAACACAGCATCATTCCATTGGTGAGACAGAGAAATTATGTCTTCCCACTTGGGCTTGTATCGTTCTGAGATTTCCTCCTTGAGTACGGCAATGCCTTTCAGATACAAGCTTTTAATCTGCCGCATGCCGCTTTTTTGCCCCAGCAGCTCAGCAACCGCATCGGTTTTCAATTCCTTTTTCTGCAACAGGGCGTTGTAAATCAGCGTTTCCTTTTCGTCCAGTTCGGGCACATTTTCCGGATTATACTCCGGATGTAAAACGAGCAAACTCTCGCTTTGCAGCCTAAAACCCGCAGGCAGCGCTGCCGCCATAACTTCACCGGGGTGACACATATAATACGATGCAACCCACTGCCAGAACTTCAACTGTAATGGCAGCACAATGGGCTCATCTTCCATTATTTCCAGCAAATAACTGGCATTATACAATGCGGGTGGCTCTTCTGTGAAATTGAGTATGATGCCTGAATACACCTTTCTGGCTCCAAACTGCACAACAACGCGCTGTCCGGCCTGCAGAAATTCATTCCATTCGTGCGGAACCCTGTATGTATATGCCTTTGGCACAGGCAAAGGCAACAAGACTTCAGCAAAAAGGGTTATCCGTTCAGACACAGTGCGAAGATAAACCGCAGCTACGCTGTTTAAAAACAATTACATCCACACCACCACTACCGGCGAGAGCAGATGAATAACAATACCTGCTTTTAATATTGCATCAGCCGAGTGCAGTGACTGGCTTCCGGAAGTACTGCCCACAATAGCACTCACGAGAAAAGAAAGACCGGCGGAAATTAAACTTACCATGCTATAAAAACCCATTCCATGGTTAAAATTGGCATTGCCTAAAAACCAAAGGCTCAGCAGCAGCACATTCACTGCAAACAGCCATTTTCGGGCAAAACCGGCACCCGTAATTACAACCATGGTGGTGTAGCCAAAAATGATATTTCCTTTATTTCCCTGCAAATCCTTAATAACTTCTCTCGTGAATGCGAGCATAAAAAGGCTACCCAGGTATAGCAATAAACCGGCATTCATTTCCCCAAAATGCAGCCAGACAGAAAAGAGCGGGGCCATGGCAAGCAGGGAGGCTGAAACCTCGCGGATGAAAGGAATTTTTTGAAGCTTATGACTGTAAAACCAGGCAGTAAATACAAAAACAGCCATGAACATAAACACTTTCAAGGAAGCCAGTAATGCCAGCAATACGGCAAAAACACTGAAAGCGACATAGGTATTCAACACATACTCCTGTCCTATCAGCCGATAGAGTGTGGCAAATTTTGAGCGGTTCACCAGATCTTTGTCGGCATCATAAAACACATTGATCAAAAAAGCACCGGCCACCGTAAATGCATTTGCCAGCACAATGAGATGGAGCTTTCTGTCCCACAAAACCTTCTCAAATTCGCGGTTTTCGCCAAAAATAAAAAATGCGAGAATATACTGTGCTGCTGTAAGCAACAACACATTATACCAACGCACTGCGCCAAGCAGCAGGGTTAGCTTAATCCATTTTTTCCGGCTTAGGCCGGTCATGCTGTTCAAAATTGATGAATGACCTGCAATTTATGCCCTTTTAGCAAAACTTTTGCTTTTTCAAGGTCTTCGGTAAACCCAAGCACAAATCCACCGCCGCCACTACCGCATAGCTTGAGATAATAGGCATTGGTTTCAATGCCTTTCCTCCACAGAGCTTCAAAACGGTCGGGAATCATAGGCCTGAAGTTCTCCAGAAAAAGAGAAGACAGTTCTTTCAGGTTATCAAAAAGCGGGCGAGTATCGCCCTTCAGGAATGCTTTTACGCATTCGTCATTGTATTTTTTTAGTTGGGTTCTTACCAGGTTTCTAAATCCATCATCCTTCAGTTTTTGCAGAAAGAGTGAAACCATGCCCTGGGTTTTACCCGGAGAACCACTGTCCATAAGGAAGATGGCACCCCTTCCTTTTGCGTTTTCATCGGGGATTGCCACTGCACCGAGTTCTGTTTTGCCTTTTACCAGAATGGGTAAATTCAGATAACAGATCAGCGGATCCAGTCCCGAACTTTTTCCATGGAAATAGCTTTCCATAGAGGATAAAATCTGTTTCAGACGCAGCAAGTCATCGTTTTCGGCAACCGCATCGGGATTGATCGGATTGATGGCATAGGTATCGTATATGGCGGCTACAAGAGCACCACTGCTTCCTACGCCAAATCCCTGGGGGATGCTGCTGTCAAAATACAGGCCACAGGCAATATCACTGCGCAGTTTATCGAGTTTTAGAAACGATGTAAGCTCGTTTTCCGGATTAGCCAGATATTCACTGTAATGCTGCAAACTGCGGTTGCTTTCCAGCTGCGCATCGGTCATTTCCTCTCCGGCCATTAGCAGTTTGCCTTTGTAGAAATGATAAGGAATACTCAGACCCATGGCATTTTCAATGATGCCGTACTCCCCAAACAAGAGAATCTTTGAATAGTAGAGTGTGTCTTTCAGCATTTTCAGGGTATTCGAACAGGGGCAGAACCGATTGCACTGCAAAAGTACTGCCCGTTCTGACAATAAACTAACAAATCGCTGTCAATAAAGTTTTTAACCTGTTGATAATGAGCTTCCGGAAACAACAGATGTACGTTGGCTCCCGCATCGAGCGTAAACATGAGCGGCACCCCAGTTTGCCTGCGAAACGCCCACACGGCTTCTATTACAGACAATGTGGCCGGGCGCATCAGGATAAAATAGGGATTGCTCAGCATCATCATGGCGTGCAACTGCAGTGCTTCCTGCTCAACAATACGGATGAAATCCGTCATATCTCCGGTTTCCAGGGCTGTGCATAACTCGGACAGATGAAGGGTCGCCTCCGAATAACGAGCCGCCGCATAAGGATTGCCATTCAACAAACTATGTCCTACTGTACTGCTTACCGATTTTTCTCCCGCATCCACAATCAGAACGGCATCCATCATGTGGCTAAAAACCGGATGAACCTCCGATTTCAGCGGAATGGCGTATTCATCCGTACTACCGGCAATTGCGTCATGGCGTCCCCATATTCCGGGTGCTTCGTACATGCTTCTGCAAGCACTGCCACTTCCCAATCGGGCTGTTTTGCTAATTTTTTCAACACCAACCGGCTTGCCTGTATGCAATTCCTCAAGTTCGGCCAGGCAACAAGCCAAGGCACCAAACCCTGAAGCACTGCTGGCAATTCCGGTTCCGTGGGGAAAGTTATTGGAAGTATTGATTTGTATACGATAGGCACTTAAAATGGAATACTCGTTCCATATACGTTCAAAAAAATCAGTCAGTTTGGGAATAAAGGAGGGTTTGGGGTTACCCTCAAACAAAAAATCAAATTCAGGCTTGCCGGAAGTATTAGGACAAACAGTGGAAATGGTGGTTTCCGTATAGAGGTCTTTCAGGGTAAAACTAATGCTGGGATTGGCCGGCAATTGAATACCACCGGATTTTTTACCCCAGTATTTTACCAAGGCAATATTGGATGAACAACGATAGGTGGATTTCACTTGTTTTTCTCGTTTATTTTCACTATATTGATACTACAAACTCGTTCCATGAGAAGAGTTCCATGTTTTCAAATGCAATTTCGTTGGCTTGTAAAAAAGTCAGGTTGATCAGCAACACATCTCCGCCCCAGGCACCCAGGTATTTGCAAAGCCCGCCTTTAACCGGCCATAAACCCAGGGTTTCATAAGGACGTGGCAAATCAAGGCGTTGAGAAAGCAAGGCCTGCCACATTTCCAGCATGGCCTCCAGCATGGGCAGGCTTCGGGGTGATTTGATAGCCTGTATGCATGCATTCATTTGCTGAAGCAAGGCCACATCACTGCTTATTTTATCCAGTTGGGCTTTTACTCCCGCGAGAGAATCCCGGCTGTTTTGTTTCTCGCCGGGAAATGCCAGGTACCAGTCGTGGGTAAAATCAGGGGGCAATTGCCATGATGACCAGTTGGGTTCGTTGTTTTCCAACCAATACACCAGCGGACGTCCCAGATTTCCGACCGCCACATCGTAGCCGCTACCACCAAAAGCCCGCTCCTGAAGTAAATGCGCGTTTACACCACTCCATTTGGCGAGGTTGCACACCAGCGTACTGCTGCTGCCGAGCCCGAAAGAACGGTTGAATTCACACTCCGTTTCGATCCGGATGTTTTTATGCAGAAACAGCTCCGGTTTTTGCTCTTTAATGCAAAACAGCAAACGAAGCAGGGTATCGGAATACGTTTCGGAGGTTGTTTCCGAAACATGCATGATATCGGTATCTACGCGGCATTCAAACCAGACACCGCCATCGGCGTCCTTACTTTGCCAAACCAGCTTTGAAACCCCTTTTGCAGGCATTTCCCACACATGCTGCCACTGCCCTGCACGAACAGGCAACGCCAGGGCTTCCACACCGCACATAACGGCATATTCGCCTGCCAGCAAGACTTTTCCGTGGGAAAAAAAGGATTTCAATGGTTATTTGGATTGGGCGGCGACGCCGCGGATACTGCAAAACACCCTTACTGTCTCAGAATAGCTCACCACGTGATCCTTAAAATACTCCACTATCTGTGCTTTTTCCTCTTCCGTCGCTTCCAGCTGGTTGAGAATATTGAGCAGGTGCATTTTCATATGGCCTTTCTGTATGCCGCTGGTAATAAGGCTTCGCACCGCGCTGAAGTTTTGCGCCAGCCCGGCGGTTGCTACAATCTGCATGAGTTCAGGTGCCCCGGGATTGCCCAGAATCTCATGGGCAAATTTCACCATGGGATGCAGGTTGGTAATGCCGCCCACCGTACCCAGTGAAAGCGGAATTTCCAGAGAAAACACAAAGTGGTTGTCTTTTATTTCGGCATGCGTAAGACTGCGATAGCTTCCGGTTCTTGATGCATAAGCATGGGCGCAGGCTTCCACGGCTCTGAAATCATTTCCTGTAGCAAGCACCACAGCATCGATACCGTTCATGATCCCTTTGTTGTGCGTAACTGCGCGGTAAGGCTCAATTTCAGCGATGCGAATGGCACGGCAGAACTTTTCGGCAAATTCCATATTGCCAATTCCGCTGCCTTCGTTGATTTCTTCTATCGGGCATGAAACTTCAGCCCTCACAATACATTCGGGTGTATAATTGCTGAGGATACTCATCACAATTTGCACCTGTCTGTGTTCCGGTGTAAGGTTTTGGGCTTCCGCTATTTCTGTTTGCAGGGTTTTGGCAAAATTCTCCAGGCAGGAATTGATAAAATTTGCTCCCATGCTGTCGCAGGTTTCGAAAGTTGCTTCCAGCTGATAATAACCGGGTTCCAGTGCCGTTTTGTCGCGAAGCTGAATATCGGTAATACCGCCACCTCTTAGCACCATATTGCGGGTAAGCGGTTCGGCATTGTCAAAGAATTTACTTTTTGTATTATTAAAGAATTCCGTAAGCTGTAGAGGTTGGATGCCTTCCCAGATGAAATGCACGTGGCCAATTTTACGGGTACTGATAATCCGGGTGCGAAAACCTCCCCTGTCCAGCCAGAAGTTGGCCGCTTTGGCTGCTGCAGCCACCACGCTGCTTTCTTCAATGGCCATCGGAAGGGCATACAGCTTTCCGTTGATCAGAAAATTCGGAGCTACACCAAATGGGAGGTAATAATTGCTGATGGTGTTTTCAATAAATTCATCGTGCAGCTTTTGCACCTCGGCATCGGTGTGCCAGTAGCCACTGAGCATGGCCTGAGAAAGCTCGGGCCTCTGGCTGTACTGGCTGATCAGCCATTCCAGTTTGGCCGCCTTGCTAAGTTTGCTGAATCCTTTTACGGGTTGAATGTTTTTCATTTTTTAACAGTAAGAAAAGTATAAGCGAGTTCCAGTCCGCGGATTTGATTTTCGGTAAATTCCATCAATTCATCTTCGCTGCGCATGGCATGTTTCAAGAAGGCCGAAGCCTGCGCATACATGGTTTTCCACGGCATAGACTGCACAAAATAATATCCGTCAAGGAAGTTCTTTATGCCGCCTGACACAATAAAAGCGCGGGCATGAACCTTATTTACCGGGTCCTGACACAATTCCTTTGCCCAGCCCAGCATTTCCTGTGCATTGTGCCCCAGCTGGGCTACAGGAGCAAATTGATCTCGGAAGAACTCATCCCTGCGGAGGTTTTCCAATAAGCTGAAATTGGTACCACCGGAGGCACCAAATTCAATGGCTTCCAATGGCAAAGCCGCAAGCGCCTGCAGACTTTTGGGTCCAAACCCCTGCCCCACTTCTTTTGCCATGATGGGAAAATCCGCCATATCCAGCAAGCGCTTGATGGTATCTATGGGAGGATTGGCGATTCTGTCGCCTTCGGGCTGAAGCCATTCCTGCAGCGGATTTACATGCACTATCAGGCCGTCGGCTTCAAGTTTATGAACGAGATCTCGGATCTTACCAAAATGGTTCAAAGCCAGCATATCTTCCACCTGTGCAATGCCCAGGTTGGCGTACAATGGCTGATCTCCCATGTATTTGCGAATGGCAAAATCATGGAAGTAATCGTTGCTTTCCAGCAAAGACCTGCAACTACCCAGCCCCATACCCAGGCCAAAATTTTTACATGCAAGGGCAAGATTGCGATTAATGTTACCGGCAAGCTGAGCGCCACCGGTCATGCTGCTGATCCAAAGCGGGGCTTTTAGCATTTTACCGGAAACCTGCAACGGTGGAATCACTCCCTGAACCGGGTGTGCATGCATCATGGGTTCGTAATAGAAACGGTTATCCACGCCATTCGCCTGTGCTTCAAAAGCCAGCTGAATGTGGTCCGTCTTGCGTGCGCTTAGATCGTTGTTTTCCAAAATGAATACAAAGGTAACGATTAGCCGTGTGGAATGTTTGCCTGCTTGTCGTTAAACAAAGGGTTTACATCGTTTGCCACGGCTAGCCGCTCAGTTTCGGATTGTTTTTGTGCCGCTCAGCATCCCGAACGGTCTTTTTTTGCAGGTTTTTCTCGAAGGCTTCCGTCAGGTTCACACCGGTTTGGTTGGCCAGGCAAATCAAAACCCAGAGCACATCCGCCATTTCATCCGCCAGCCCTTTTTCCATATCTGTTTTTTTGAAACTCTGATCGCCGTAGGTGCGCGCCATGATGCGGGCCAGCTCTCCCACTTCTTCGGTCAAAATAGCCATATTTGTCAGTTCTGAAAAGTAACGGACACCCACGGTTTTAATCCAGGTATCTACCTGCTGCTGCGCCTGAGAAAGGGTTATTTCCTGCATATTGCAAACTTAAGCAGCAATCGCTAACATTGCATAAGTCATGTACATTCCTGCATTGCCATCCCACACCGGCTGCCGGTTTCGCACCATGAAAACCGAAGATGCCCTGCGCATTCTGGAAATCAACAATGACCGGGAAACTCGGCTTTACACAAGCCTTGTGAGACAGCAAACACCGGAAGACATAAAGTCGTGGCTCAATTATTATCCGCATTACCAAAGGCATGGTTTCGGAATATGGGCTATTGAACATAGCGAAAGCAAATTGTTAGCAGGGCTGTGCGGATTGCGTGTCAGAAAAGACCTTGGCGGGCAAATTGATATCAGTTACCGAATGCATCCCGGTTTCAGGGGGAAAGGCATTGCCACATCGGCTGTAAAAACATGCGTGGAGTGGGGCTTTGAAACACTAAGGCTTAAACAAATACTGGCACAGGTACACATAGAAAACGCTATTTCCTTGCACATCCTTACCAAAGCAGGATTTGTCAAAACCGGTACGGACGGTATCTGGACAGACCTTGTAAAAAGAAATGCGCTAGAAAGGTGATTCAAATACGCTGAAATCAGGGTGGAGTTTATCCTTTTCTGAAAGTATGGGCTGATCCACACCCCAGTTTATCTGCAGTGACGGACTGCTCCACAATATTCCACCTTCGGCCGAAGGAGCGTAGTAATCGCTGCATTTATATTGAAAAATGGTATTGTCGCTGAGTGTGGCAAAACCGTGGGCAAAGCCTTTGGGGATAAACAGCATCAGAAAATTTTCGGCGGTCAGCTCGACAGCGAAGGCCTTACCATAGGTGGGTGATTGTTTTCTTATATCCACCACCACATCCAGCACGGCTCCGGAAACAACGCGTACCAGTTTATCCTGGGCATGTGGAGGGGCCTGAAAATGCAGACCGCGCACAATTCCTTTTCCGGACAGACTCTGATTGTCCTGCACAAAATTGATGTTAAGTCCGCTTTTGCCAAAAAAATCAGCGCGATAGCTCTCATAAAAATGCCCCCTGTGATCGGCAAAAACTTTGGGTTTGAGCAACCACAACCCTTGCATTGGTTCTTTGATTATTTCCATTGTATTGGACAGTTGCAAATATTTTATATTTAAAAGATATTTTGTAATTTTACATTTGCACATATCGTTAAAAACCTCAAGTATGGAAACATCATCCGGCAACCAGACCGATCAGAAGAACCGCAACAGCAAAGCCCTGCTGTACACCATTATTGGCATTTTATTAGCCCTGAATGCAGGACTGTTTTACATGTGGCAAAAAGGCGGAAATGAAAAAGAAACCGTGGAAAAGAAGCTGGAGACCACCACCTCCAATCTGAAAGAAAAGACTGCCGCACTGGAGGAAGCAGAATTTCTTCTGGAAAAATTCCGCAGAGACAGCGCAGCTTTGGTTGACAACAACAAGGAACTCAATTCGGACCTTATTAAGAAAAAGAATGAAATTGCTGCCCTGGTTGCCAAACTTCGCAACAATAAGAATGCCAGCGATGCTGAGATTGCAGAACTGAAATCAAAGATGCAGGAACTTACGGCCCAGCTTGAACAACTGCAAAAGGAGAATACAGAGCTAAAAGAAGTTAACAACCAGCTGCAGAAAGAAAAAGAAGCGGCAGACGCCGAAAACAAACAGCTCAGTGCCGAGAAGAAAAAATACAAGAATATTGCCCAGCGCCTGCAGGCCGGCAGCATTAAGATAGAAGCCCTGAAGAAACGCTGGATTACCGGCAAGGAGGCCACCACATCCAAAGCCAAGGACGTGGAAGCTTTCAGAACTTCATTTACCCTTGCCGAAAACAAAGTAGCTGAGCCCGGAGATAAGGTTGTTTATGTAAAGATTACCGGTCCTGAAGGCGTTACCCTGTCTAACCCGGGTAATGAGAGCGGCACATTTGAATACGAAAACAAAGAAAGCAAATACACCTACAAATTTTCGGTTGCCTACGACCAGGAAAGCAAAGCTGTTCCGGCCACCAAATGGCGTCCGGCCAGAGACCTTAAAAAAGGCAAATACACGATTGAACTATACTGCGATGGTTTCAAAATCGGCAGCGAGTCAGTAGAACTGAAATAATCATTAATCCCGATAAAAATAGCCCTTCCTAGTTGGAAGGGCTATTTTTATGCGTTCATCAATCTTCACATTGAGAAAAATCGCAAAACAACAGGTGCTTTATGCTCTTAACAATTAGCAGATTTTAAACCGAGAAGACACATTTTAATTAGCATGAATGCAGCTGTGCTGCTACGACATTTTAGACGACTGTATTCCAGCGATTACTCATCGCCGGGCCTTCTTTTCTTGTCGCGGAGCCTGGCCAGTTTCTCGCGCGCTTCTGCTACGAGCTCCGATATCTCAAAATTCTCTGCCACGCTGTTCCACGTTGCCTTCGCATTGAATTCGTCTTTGGTTTTCAGAAACGCATCGCCCAGCAGCAGCATGGCCTTACCCACCCAGTAATCGTAGCTGTTAAACTGATCCAGAACGCCATAACAGGATTCTTTTGTCAGTTCCATGCTGTCGGTGGCGTAAAACACCCATGCCTCACGGTATTTGGCTTCGGCGGCATATTTATTATTGTATTTGGTGTAGGCTTCCTTAAAACGAACCTGTGCATCGGACCACTTCTTTTCCTGAATATCGGCCTTGCCTAAAAACACCAGCGCCTCTGCTTTCAGGTCTTCCGTGCTGCTGAGTTCTGTACCAATCTTGGCAGCAAGGGTTCGGCCTTCGGCCATATTGCTCTGCTGCTCATAACATTTTAGCATGCTTCTCCATGCCTGATGGCGCTTTTCCTTATCGCGTGTAATCTGCTCCAGGCGAGACAGATACGGCATTGCATCATTGCATGAAGCATTGCTGCCCAGTATTTCAAGAACACTCAGCACAGCATCTTCCTGGAATTCAAAACCATTGGATTCTGCTGCTGTTTTGTAATGCGGCAGGGCTTCATTCTTTTGTTTCAGTTCCTCATGGCAAACAGCCTTGTAATAATTGGCAGCCACCTTGAAATAGCCTTTGCTGATTTCGGTCAGGTATTCCTGAAAAGCATTCACTGCTTCCTGATACTTGTCACGTTCATAAAGATTAAACGCCGTGAAATACATCAGGCTGTCGGTTTCAGAAGCGGTCATACCGCCGCGGTTTTTAGTCCATTTCACATATTCACCGCCCTTGCCCTGGTCGGTATAAATTCGCTTCACGTTTTCAGCGGCTGTTTTGGCTTCCGGTGTGCCGGGAAACTGATCAAACAGGCGGGTATACATTTCGATGGCCTTATCACTTTGTCCGTTATTGTTGTACAAACGCCCCAAATTCAGCAAACAGCGCAATACCAGCGGATGGGTTTTAAAGTCATCCACCAGCGAAGAGAAATAACGTTCTGATTCTTTTGTGCTTCCTGCAGCCCAGTATTCTGAACCCAGTTCAAAATAGGCATCGGGCATGTAGCGGCTTCCGGGGAAATCGCTCACCAGGCGCTTCATGGCTGTTATTTTTTTCTCGCGCATTCCGGGCAGATCGAACAGCTGTCCCTGAAGACCATATATCATTCCCGTCTGGTACAAAGCATAATCGGCATCGGCACCTTTTTTACCCGTTACATAAGCATATGCCGTAATGGCTTCTTCCATATGCCTGCGCTTTTGTGTGTTTGCTTCCTTACCCAATTTGGATGCCTGTGAATAGTGGCAATCACCCAAACGCAACTGGGCATCGTTGAATATCTTCTCGTCGTAACGTCCGCGGCTAAGGGTTTTAATAAATTTCTCAAAATAAGGAATGGCGTCGCCATAGGCTTCTTCTTTGTAGCGACTGTAGCCCATTCCGTAAAAAGCAAATGGATAAACCTCCAGTTCAGCAACACCGGGTGCATCCAGAAAACGCTGGTATAAATCGGTAACCTGGCTGTATTTTCCCTGCATACTCATGGCCTCGGCTTTCCAGAGTGCAGCCTGACCGGAAAGGTTGCGGCTCGCCGTTTTTGACATACACTTATCAAACATGGCGATGGCTTCTTCCCAGTTTCTGTTTTTGTACAATTCCATGCCACGGGCCAGGCTCACGCGCTGAAATGCTTCTTCTGTCTGAGGATCAGGATCTGAAATGGTTTCAAGAACGGCCGCTGCATCACGATAGTTATCGGTGTTGAGCAACAAACCTGCGAGCAACTTTTTGGCTTCCTTACTTTTTGCCGAATTACCATAGGATGCAATATACTTCTGCAACAGGGAGGCTGCGTTGCTCTCCCCCAGCTCCGTAGCTATTTTAGCCTGATTCAGCAAGGCATCCTGGGCAACGTCCTTATCAAAAGCATTGCGATACGCCTCTGCAAAGGCATTCATCGCATCGCGTTTATTTTTCAGTTTCAGGTAACAAGTACCCAGGTGATAACTGGCAAACTGGGCAAGGCTGTCGCCCAGATAGGCGATATTTCGGAACCAGGATACAGCTCTGCTGCATTGCTCTGCTTTATAATTAGCGAAGCCAAATTCATACACCTCGTTTCGGTCCAGGCTGTCCAGGGTCATTCCGCTGGCATTGTAGGCATCTGCTGCCTGCGCATATCTTCCCAGCCGATAGTAGCATTTTCCTTTCAGAAAACTCACCCTGCCTGCCGGCACACCGCTTTTGATTTTATCGGCAGCCAAAATGGCTTTTTCATATTGGTTTTGCAAATAATATATTTGAGCGATATAGAGTTTCACTGCCTTTGGCCCTTCATCTTCTATGGAATGAAAAGCACTGAGGGCTTCTGCATACTGACCGTTGTAGTAAGCGCAATAAGCAAAATAATACAGCGCCAGGGTTTTGTATTCATTTTCTCTTTTGGTCAACGGAGCCAGGGTTTCCGCCGCATCCTTGTATTTGCGGGTACTTACCTGACAGTAACCTTTTCTGAAATAAAACCGGTCAGCGATATCCTTTGAAATGGCGGATTGATCCACATTTTTGTAATACGTCAACGCCGTAGAATACTTCTGTTTCAGATAATAAAAGTCACCCATAGCCAAATTGGCCATATGGGTTTTATGCGATCCGGGATTGTTTTGAAGAAACCGCTTTACCGAAGCTTCACCATCGGTATGTCCGGCAAACATTTTGCTGACAGAACGGTAATATTCTGCCTCAATGCGGTTTGTCAACACCTGATCGCTTTGCAGATAAAGCCCCAGCTGGGCAACTGCCGCATTGTATTTCTTCTCATCAAACAACTCCACCCCACGCTGATAATAAATATTGGGATAGGTATTTACCTGGGTTTCCTGACCTGCTAAACGAAAAGCACAGACAGAGGTGAGCAGTAACAGCCTTAATTTCATATCGCTTCTCAAAAATACAACGCTATCCAGGCCCTGAATCTTTTATTTCTGCACACCCCGTGCATGCGTATTAAAGATAAGACGCTATGCTTGCAGCGCCACTACTGTTTGAAAAACGGCTTTCCAGCAAATTCCGGCGGTTATCAATATCTTCCTGTGTGAAGTTTTTTCCCCAGCACTGCCGGGTTGCCTCTATCAGTTCTTCTGCGTTAGCAGCCACCGAACAAAGGGATTCCAGCCCCGTTTCGGCAACCATATCCGTATTGGCCACACAAAAACGGCCTCTGTGCAAGGCATTGAGAAGCTTCAGTTTAATACCCGTAGACTGGAACGTAACCAGTAGGTTTACATGTGCATCCTGCACTTTTTTCAGTATGGCATCGCTGCTGATGCCTGACAACAGGGTCACATGGGGCAAACTTTCCGCAGCCAGCTGCAGCTGCCTTGAAGGATGATTTCCCGCAATTACACAAGGCATTGACAGATGCGGAAAAACCTCGTGAACGAGAAAAAGTGCAGCCTTGTTGTTCTCCCCCACACCCAGATTGCCGTGATACAACACACAATCTCCTTTGCCTTCGGCTATTTCTACCTCGCTGGAAGTGTGAAACGCCGGTAAATACTGCACCTCGTTGAACTTCTCATGGTAATAGCGGGTGTCTTTGGGAGAAATCGGTAAAATGAGGTTTGCATAACTGAGAATCGCTTCATACTTGCGGAGTCGTTCGCTTTCAATTCTAAAAAAATATTTTTTAAAGAAACTGCTTTCGGCCTCCTCGAGAGACTTGTAATAATCATGCTCAACGTTGTGGGTTCTCACAATTTTGAACCTTTTCGCCAGCTTTGGAGAATCTAGAAATGCAGTGCTGTGCAGGCCCTCAAACAAGATGGGCGCATCGTCTTTACAAAGGTTTTTCAACAGCTGCTCATCGGAGCGCGTGGCTACGATGTAAGGCAAATCGCCGGTGAAGGGGTTTTTGAAACGCCTGCGTTCGTAATAAAAAACCTTATCGCACAGGCTTTCAAGGTGGGAGGATGCTGTTTTCCCGTCATAGAGAAAAACGTGCAGCTTTATTTTCACACCATATTCACTCAGCGCCTTTATTTTGTAATAAATGTCAATTGCCCCTCCGTAATCTGCCGGATAGGGCATATCAAAAGCGATAAGATGAAGGGATTTAGCCATGGTGAAACCTGTTTGCAAAAATCGTTAATAAATGGGCTTTTTCCTGTTCCCAGTTCCATATTTCACGCATCCTCAGGCAATTTTGCGATAATCGAAAATGCAAATCCCTGTCATTTAGCAATAATTGCAATTGTTCAACTGTATCATCTGTTTCCGGTCTTGTAATCAGACCCACTTCCCCTACTGCGTTGAGTTTTTCATATTCTTCAAAAGGATTGATAAGCGATGGAAGGCCGGCATGCACATAATCAAAGAATTTATTGTTTAGTGACAACTGATAACTCAGTCCTTCAGGCTCGCTCACATTGTACCCCACCCAGGCTCTGGATGTGAGTGCGGGCAGGTCAGCCGGCGCCAGCTTTCCCAGAAAAACAACCTTATGCTGCAGCCCTTCCTGCGCCACCATCTGCCTGAGTTTTTTACTTAAGTCACCCTCCCCTGCCAGCAACAGACGGCAATCTACCCGGTGCATGGCTTTAATCAGGTTTTCCAGTCCGCGGCCTTTGTTCAGCGCTCCCTGATACAGCACAAAACGATCTTCATCCGGCTTGTAAGGCAATGCGGCCTTCACTGCGGGCATGTTGCGCACCACTTCCACCTTGTTTCCGTATTCCTGTTCAAACCAACCGGCCAGTGCAGAACCAACCGTAATGCACAAATCAGCATTGGAAAAAGCCATTTTTTCGGTGCGCCGCCAAATACCCTGAACCATTTTCCGTCCAAGCACTTCGGGCACCCTGCTGAATAGCTCATGGGCATCAAATACCCAGGGACAACCTTTGAGTGCGCTCGCGAACTTTACCGGCCATGCTGTATCGCAATCCACTGCCCAGAGGCAGTCAAATCGCTGAAAATAAAGCCACAGGAACAATCTCAGATTATATTCCAGGTAAAACAACTTCCCTTTGTTGAAAAAACAACGCATGCGTTTTACTGAGAAACCCGCCGGTGCGGGCATGGAATCAGGCAAACACCTTCCTACCAGTTTGGTTGTATAACCTGCCTCGGCAAAGGCACCGACAATGCGCTGCATGCGCTGATCGGTGACCAAGTCATTGGTTACAGTAAAAATGATGTTTTTTATGGGCTTACCCAAACCAGCTTCCCTTCCGAATTTGCTGCAATAATACCTTCATCCATCAACAAACGCAATTGTTTTACAGCGTCATCCCCGGGCAGCAGGTCCAGCAGGCTGTTAAAGTCATGATCAGCGCTTTCCAGGTGCTGCTTGATTTTCAGACGCCAGTCGACTGCAGTATTACCGGCCTTTTTCTTTTTACGGGCGCAAACATCACAGTGCCCGCAAGGTGCGGCCTCTCTTGAGGTAAAGTAGGCTATCCACCATGCGGCACGACAATCTTTTGTTGATGCATATTGCTGCATGTGTTCTATAGCCTGCAGTCTGGCTTTTTTGAGCGGTTCCAGGTTTTTCACATTAAAAACCGGCCTTGAGTGCCGCGGATCGTAAAGAAAAACCCTGGGTTTATCGGAAGCAGGCCGATAATCCAGTATTTGCCTGTTTTGCAGCGATTTCAGGGTCTCCACAAGTTCATTTTCCTTTACCCTAAGACGCCTGCACAGTACTTGTTCTGAAATGGTGGTATAATTATCTAAAATACCCGAGTGCGACCGCAGGAGTAAATCAATCAACGGCTCGAATGCTGGATTTCTGATTTTGAAATCATACACCGATGCATAATCGGCACTGATATGGATGGCAGAAGGGGTATGGATTCCTTCGGACAGGCTGAAGAACTGCAGCAGTTCCAGCGATTTTAGGCCATGAATAAATTCCGAAAGCTGAAAGCGGTAACGACCGGCAATTTCTGCCGGATCCAGCTCATACCACTGGTGCATACCGCCTCCTTCCGGGATATCCAGATAAGCCATGAGCGCTTTATAAACCCTTGCCAGAACTTCAGCATTGGGAAAGCGCGCATCCACCTGTACTTTCAACTGCTCAAAATCGGCATTTCGGTATAGCATAATACACCAGCTATCCTTCCCATCCCGTCCGGCGCGTCCCGCCTCCTGATAGTAATCTTCCGGGCCGGGAGGCGGAGTAAGGTGAAAAACAAATCGTACATCGGGTTTGTCTACACCCATGCCAAAAGCATTGGTACAGCACATTACACGAATCTGGTTTTTCATCCAGGAATCCTGCTTGCGCGCCCGCTCCTCCCCCTTTAGCCCCGCATGATAAAAATCTGCTGAAAGTCCATGCTGCCGCAAAAAAACCGAAAGTTCTTCCGTTTCCTTGCGGTTTCTGGCAAATACCAGGCTGCTCCCGTTCGTATTGGCCAGCATTTTCAGCACAAATCCGTATTTATCCTCTTGCTCCTGCACATGAAAATGCAGGTTTGGACGACCAAAATCACCCATGCTGATGCGTGGCTCATCCATGCCCAGCTTGTCGGCAATGTCTTTTACCACATAGGGCGGTGCGCTGGCGGTGAATGCCGCAACCGGCACGTCCGGCAATAAATGCCTGCATTCAGCGATGCGCAGATAAGCCGGTCTGAAATCGTAGCCCCACTGGGAAATGCAATGTGCTTCATCCACCACAAGCAGCCTGATCCCGAGATTGGGCAAATATTCACGGAAATTCTCGGTAGCCAGCCTTTCGGGCGAAATGTACAAAAAACGGTATTCGCCGCGCAATGCTTTATCCATAACAAGCCGTATTTCCTTGTGGCTGAGGCCGCTGTGCAGACCCACTGCCCCAATATTGCGGCGCAAAAGCGCATCCACCTGATCTTTGATTAACGATACAAGCGGACAGATGACCAAGGTAAGACCATCATGCATCATGCCCGGCACCTGAAAACAAATACTCTTGCCACCGCCCGTGGGCAAAAGGGAAATGGTATCCCGGCCAGATAGAATATTGGAAACAATCATTTCCTGTCCCGGCCTGAAAGCCGGATAAGACCAGTATTGTTTTAAAATATCTGCGGGATTCAGGCCCATCAGCTTACCATGATCTCTTCCCGCAACTGCACCACTCTTTTAAGGGCCTGTTTAAAAAACTGATTGCGCTGTTTTTCAGCCACTTTGCTCACCAAGGTACTTTTGGCAATCAGATTATTAAGCCAGTCGCTGATTTGCCTGTTAAATACAGCGCTGGAAGTACGCATGTAATTGAATGAACCATACCCGATATAGCTGGAAGTGCGCTCGCCGGATGACATGAATACATGGTTGTTACCAATCATCAAATCACTGATATACAAGGAGAAAGAAGTATCAGTGAACGTACCTTTGTCCGGGTTGTATTTTCGCCCTGTTTCGGCTTGCCGGGAAGCCATTTCAACAACACCGGTCAGGTCATCCAGAATGCCATATATGGTTTCCTGCTCCTTAAAAAAACCGGCTTCCCAGTAAAATCGTATCTGCTGAATCGTGCTTTTTATGGTGTCTTCATTCCAAATCTCGGTGGTAGGAATACTTTGATATTTTCGGGTGATATCGGATAATTTACTAGCCCAGTCTTCCGGCAAAGTGACTTCCTCTGCCTTAGCACCCTGAAATGCAGGCACATTCAAAATACTTTTGGTCCAGTAAATAATTTTGAACCTTGCCAGTCTTGGAAAGAAAAAGTGGTAAAAAACAGGCAGATCCTCTGCAGCGTAGTACAGCATACTGTCTTCAAACCTTGCCAGCCAGGCCAGGTCGCGGTCCAGCGATTGCAAATACTGATGAAAACTATCATTATTCCCAAGTATGTTATTAATTTTGAAGGATACCACATCGGGCATTTCTGTATTCAACAATTCCAGCGGTATGCTGAAATGCCTGCAAAGCTGCACGGTTTCATTCAGGGTAAAATCTGTTTCACCCCGCAAGCGGCGATAAGCACTGTCGGTGCTGATACCCAGCGCACTGCTTACTTCCTCAGCCAGATGCATATTGGAAGGAACTGTGTTTTTAATGAGTTGAATGAAGGAATATTGGTAATCCATAGATTTTGCAAATTTTATTAACTGCAGGTCATCAAATTTAGTATTTTTTAATAATATTTAAAATTATTTCTAACTTTTATTGCGAATTAACCCATTAAAACAATGAAAATTATTGATGACCATCTACGCTTGATTTTTATGACAATATTCAATATTTTTGCCATTCCATTTTTATTATCATTTAAAAAATACACATGATACGCGTACCCGAAGCTCCCAGAGATGTAAACGAAGTCAAGGTTTTAATAGCCGATGATCATACTATTATTTTCAGCGGAATTAAGCTGATTCTCAGTATGAATCTCAACATCAAAAATATTGTTGAATGTTCGCAGCTGAGCATGCTATTGCCTACCATTGAAAAGGAAAAACCAACCCATATTATTCTGGACGTTACTTTTCCTGAAGGATCCAGCATATCTCTGGTTGAAAAAATCATTGAGCGCAATCCGGAAACACGCATTTTGTTGTTCTCCATGCATCCGGAAGTGATGTTCCAGCGTATCCTTAGCCGCTACAAAATCGACTACTGCGAAAAGAAAGCCTCTGAAGTTGAAATCACGCGTCGTTTTTCCGAATTTATCAACGGCGTTACCATGCCCAGACTCAGCAAAAAGCCTTTGATTAAGGGCAAGCGCGAAAATCAGATTCTGCAAATGCTAATGGAAGGAAAATCAACACTGACCATAGCCACCGAACTGGGCATCAAAAGCAATACGGTATCTACTATCAAGGCACGTATTTTTCACAAGCTGAACGTCAATAACGTTGTAGAGTTGGTTCAGCTCTACAAATGAGCCTGAATCGTCGCAAAAAATCCTTTTTTCTTGCGGCATTCCTGCTGCTTATTTCCATCTTACCCGCTCAAAATTCGCAAAAATATTATTTGCGGTATTATAACAAACAAAACAACCAGCTGTCAGAGAATATTATCAGCGGACTGTTTGTTGACCACAATAAATTGTTGTGGATTGCAACACCCAACGGTTTATTTACATTCGACGGATTAGCGATTGAACCATATCCGGCAAAAATACCCGAGCGGATTTCATCCATATTTCAAAATTCGGCCAAACAGCTTTTGATAACCTGTGTAGATGAAAAGATCTACAAGGTTGAAAATGATACTTTCATACATTATCTGGATTTATCCGATAAAATAGCGGAAGAGTTTTCAGCCCGCCTGTACAATAAATCAAAAACAATCGGAATAAAAACCGAACAACTGCTGAAAGACTCATTGTATAATGCCAGTGCTGTTTTTGTAAGTCCTGACAACACCATCTATCTGAGAAGAAATCAAATCATTTATCAAATTCAGAATGGAATTTTCACGACCTTAACCAAGGCTTTTCCGTTAAACGGTGGGGATATATTTACGGATAATAAATACTGGATTTTCAATCCCCAAAACGGAATAATGCACTGCATCAATGATGCACAGCTGAAAGACGTTCCGATACCTTTTAATACAGCATTCACAGGAAACGACGAATGGATTCTGGAATACGCAGAATCACCTGTGCTGGTATTTAAAAGCAAGGCCTGGGTATTCTTAAAAAACAAAAAAACCGGGCAATATGAGTGGCATGAAATTGCAAACAACATCCCCGATGATGTTGCTATTTATTCTGCCTATTACAGCCCTGAACTGGAGAAATTATTTTTAGGGACCGTTGCATCAGGACTAATCGTAATTAGTAAATCCAGTTTTTCCGTTTATCAGCATCCGATGCAAAAAAACACTATGGCCTTTTACCGTTATTACCTGCAAATTCCTCAAAAAAACGGCAGCATTATTTCGGACTACCCACAGCTATACAAGAACACACCGGCATATTTCAGAAGTTTTTTCAAAGATTATGACATATCATACTCGTATCAGCATTTAGATTCAAACACCATCATTGGCAACACCCGCGATTTTTATTACACGCTTGATATTTCTACGATGAAACCCAGAAGAATCAGCAAACAGCCTTCGGGAACGATGCAACACCAGAGCTATGTTTTGTACGGCAACAAAGTACACATATTCAACAATAAAGGAATCTTTATTTATGATTGGACAAAAGACAGCATTTATTTGCAATTAAAAATACGTATAGGCTATGAACTGATTAATCAGGGCTCCGTTATTAACAACAAAATTTTCCTTTCCTACTGTGGTGGAATCCTGGTTTATGATCCTGCCAAAAACACCATTATAAAACGCATTCTAAAACCTACCTGTTTCCGCTACTTCTTCCGCTATAAATCAAAAATTATAGTAACAACATACGGTGAAGGCTTGCATCTGCTGGATACGTTAAACTATACTGTTAAACCCCTTAAATCCGATTATTACAATGCATTAAAGAGAACCCATTTTCTGTATACGGATAAAAAGAATTTCATCTGGGCATCTACCAACGATGGCATTTTGCGCATACCCGGTTTCAGTTTTGACAGAATGCTGTCAGGTAAAGAATTTCTGCCTCAGCCACAATATTTTGACTCGAAAAACGGATTACCCAATGATGAGATGAACGGTGGCACCTACCCCGCTTATATCAACTTTGGCGATACGCTTATTTCGGCTCCCAGCCTTATGGGCATCATCCAATTTCATCCCCTGCGCGATTTCCCTCACCGCACCGCAGGTCTTGGCCTGCGCATTAAGGAAATCAGCAGCCTGGGCAAAACTCTCTTGCTGAAAAACAACATCCTGAGAATCAGCAGTGCCATGAACGAAGTAAAATTTAATCTCCAAACGGCTCATTGGGAAAACCCCAAAAACCTGAATCTGTATTACAGATTAAATAACAGTTTGCAATACGTTCCATATAACCAATTATCTGCACTCAACATCATTGTGGAAGATGGCGGATTGCAGTTGCTTGAATTTTTGTACATCGATGATTTTGGAGTAGAAACCACCATTTTGAAGATACAGATACAAAAAGAAAAACCATGGTATCTGTCTGCAGCATTCATTTTTCTGTCTATTCTAATTATTGCATTTATTGTGGTTATTATCACCTGGGTAAGAACCAAGAACATAGAAAAGAAAAATCAGCGGCTGAGAGAAATTATCGATGAAAAGACACAGGAAATTCAGGAGATTAACCTCAGCCTAATAGAAAAAGTGACCGAGCTCACACAACTAAACAAGATTAACAATATTTATATCAGTGTAATCAATCACGACATATTTGCTCCTATCAAATACATCAATATGGTGGGTGATAAAGTTTATGATTTTCAGGGAAAACTAAAAAAAGCAGATATTATCCTATACATGGAGTTGATTATCAATTCCACAAAAAGGCTGGAAATATTGTGTTCAAACATACTCAACGACCGCTCAGCCGGAGGATCCTTTGCCCGATACAAAAACAACATTTCCATTTATGAGCTGCTGTCCGACCTGAAGAAATTCATTAAAATCGGACTGGATATTAACCACAATAAATTAATAATCAATGTGCCTGAAAACGTTGTGGCTAGCACATCAGAAAACGCCCTTAACATCATTCTGACCAACATTGTGAGCAATGCCAACCGATTTACAAAAGAGGGAACCATAACAATAACATACGAAAAAACGGACAACATACATCAGATTGCTGTTACCGATACCGGAAATGGCATGCCGGCCGAGGTGGTGGAAAAAATTAAAAAGCGTACCCTTCAGGTGAACCACAAAGACGGTACAGAGTTTCAGAGTTACGGCATTGGATATTCCCTGATTTTTAAAATGCTGGATGTTATTAGAGGAGAGTTATCAGTAAGCTCCGAACCGCTGAAAGGAACCTCGGTTACCATTAGATTCCCTGATATTAAACCGGCGGAATAGTCCTTGATTTTGTTTTACTGAAAAACACCATCCACCATATGCAGATTACGGTCTGCCAGTTCTGCCAGCTCGGGATTGTGGGTAACAATGATAAATGTTTGCCCCAGTTCATCCCTGAGTTTTAAGAAATATTCATGCAGTGACCTGGCGTTTTTGCTGTCCAGATTCCCGCTGGGCTCATCGGCCAGCACCACACCGGGGTTGTTAATCAATGCACGCACCACGGATACGCGCTGCTGTTCTCCCCCGCTCAATGCAGAAGGCTTGTGCTGCATGCGCCCTTCCAAACCCAGCATGGCAAAAAGCGGCATAGCCCTGTCTTCCGCCTCTTTTTTACCCAAACCGGCAATCCATGCCGGCATACAGGCATTTTCCAACGCAGTAAACTCGGGCAGCAACTGATGGAACTGAAATACAAAACCCAGATTTTGGTTTCTGAATGCCGCCAGTTGCTGCTTATTCAGCCCGGAAACCGGTATGTTTTTGTAGTATATTTCCCCTTCATCCGGTTTATCCAGCGTGCCCAGAATGTGCAGCAATGTGCTTTTACCGGCCCCGCTTTCCCCTGTTATACATACAATTTCAGCAGGCTTAATTTCAAGGTCAATTCCTTTTAAAACCTCAAGATTACCATAACGCTTTTTTACCTTCTCGGCCCGGATCAGGAAGCTGTTGTCCATTGCACTTCAAACCTACGGCAAAAATCTTACGCATAAAAATCGGGGACACGGCACAAAATGGTTAATTTTGCAATCCTAAAGACAAGCATGAATATTCACGAGTATCAGGCCAAAGAAATACTGAAAAGTTATGGAGTAGCCATTCAAGGCGGTTTCGTAGCCGAAACCCCCGAGCAAGCCATGGAAGCCGCACGCAAAGTAAAAAGCGAATTTAACAGCGACTGGTGCGTTATCAAAGCCCAGATTCATGCAGGTGGCAGGGGCAAAGGCAAAATAGCCGGCACCGAACACCGCGGCGTACAGATTGCCAAATCACCCGAACAGGCTGGCGACATTGCCAAAAATCTGCTCGGCGGAACGCTGGTTACCATACAAACCGGAGCAGCAGGTAAAGTGGTAAACAAAGTGCTGGTTGCCCAGGATGTTTTTTATCCCGGTCCCTCCGAACCGAAGGAATATTACATGAGCGTGCTGCTTGATCGCCAAACCAAAAGAAATGTTATCATTTACACCACTGAAGGTGGCATGGACATTGAAGAAGTGGCAGAACAGCACCCGGAGAAAATCCACAAGGAATGGATTGATCCTGCCGTAGGTTTCCAGGCATTTCAGGCCCGTAAAATTGCATTCAAACTCGGCCTGGAAGGCAAAGCCTTTAAAGAAATGGTAAGTTTTGTTACCGCCCTTTACAAGGCCTACGATGAAACTGACAGCGCCATGTTTGAAATCAACCCTGTGCTGAAGACCAGCGACGACCGCATCATCGCTGTAGACGCGAAGGTAAATCTCGATGACAATGCACTTTATCGCCATCCTGCCTATGCCGCCCTGCGCGACATTGCTGAAGAAGATCCTACCGAAGTGGAAGCCGGTAAATACAACCTCAATTTCGTTAAGCTCGACGGAAACGTAGGCTGTATGGTGAATGGAGCCGGGCTTGCCATGGCTACCATGGATATCATCAAACTTAGCGGCGGAGAGCCTGCAAACTTCCTGGATGTTGGTGGAACAGCCAATGCAGAAACGGTAGAAGCCGGTTTCCGCATCATCATGAGTGATCCAAATGTAAAAGCCATCCTGATTAATATTTTTGGTGGTATTGTTCGCTGTGACCGTGTTGCCAATGGGGTTGTAGAAGCCTACAAAAAAATTGGGGATGTGAAAATTCCGATTATCGTGAGATTGCAGGGCACCAATGCCGAAGAAGCCAAGCGCATTATTGATGAAAGCGGACTGAAGGTTTTCAGTGCCATCGTATTGCGTGAAGCCGCCGATCTGGTTAAGAAAGTGCTGACAGAAAACAGCGCTGCATCTTAATCAGCGACAGATAGCAAATCTTGCATTAAATTGCAGGAAATTAGCCTATGGGATTTATTTCAGAGTTTAGAGAATTCATCAAGAAGGGCAATGTCATTGATTTGGCCGTGGCTGTACTTATTGGCAGTGCTTTTCAGAAAATTGTTGACAGCATCGTAAACGATATTATTATGCCCATTATTGCCTTTATTGGCAACTTTAAAAACATAGAGGCATTGGCAGCAGGGCCATTCACCTATGGCAAACTCATTGCCTCTGTGCTGAATTTTGTTATTATTTCTGCGGTTTTATTCATTATGGTTAAGGCCATTAACAGAACCAAAGAAGTCATCATCAAAGACAAAGAATAACACCGACTTTGCGGTATATCCTGCTGATATTGTGTTTGTCCTTATCTGCTAAGGCACGGGGCAACTTAACCACAGATTCCATACAAAGCGCAGACTCGAGCCGAATTATCAATAAAGGGGCCGAACTGGGAGTTACCACTGCCCTTTCTGGCACCAGCCCCAACTGGAGCGGAGGTGCAGCAAACAACCTCAGCGGAAACTTCTTTATCAGGGCTTTTTACAATGTAAAATTAAATCACCACACTTGGGATAATATCCTAAAAATCAACGCGGGTGCCATTTCAAGTACGATACAGGACAATTTCGGACAGAAGTTTCGAAGTACCCGCAAGAACATGGATAACGTTTTCATGGACAGCAAATATGGTTACTCCTTCGAAAAACTATCATGGCTTAGCGGTTTCGGAGGATTGAACCTGCAGACCCAGTTACTTCCCGGCTACACTTACAGCAGAGACGCAAATGGCAGAGAGGTAAAGAACATGGTCAGCAGTTTTCTGAGCCAGGGGGCTCTCATGTCGGCCATAGGCATGGAAGCCAAACCATCAGAACGCTTTTACGCCCGTCTGGCTTTGTTTTCATTGAAGCAAACCTTTATGCTCAACCAGAGTTTGTATGAAAAACGGAACCAAAATTCCATTGCCGGGGTCAATAAAGGACAATATATCCGCAGTGAACAGGGTTTTCAGATACAGACAGGTTTCAACCGGGAATTCAATTTCAACAAGCAAATCCTGGTACGCACCAACTATCTGGGGTTTATCCCTTACAACTATAAACGCAACCCCAGTCCGCTCGACAGCCGTATTGACCTTGGGCTGAGTATAAAACTAACGCGCTACCTGAATTTCAATTACACGCTTATCAGCATATTTGATAAAGACCTTTCCCGCCCTGGCGAAAATGCCTGGCAAAACTCCTGGGTGCTTGGCCTTGGCTTCCTTTATAAAATTTAAGTTGATTGCGCTTAGCGGGCAATCATCAGTTTGGTGTGCAACAGCTCACCTACCTCAGGCTGATGTATACGAACTATTACCAGCGGCCTTTCCTGCACGGATCCATTCAGTTTAAGCAGGTTGTTGCCATTACTTAGCATCATTGTGGTCTTCTGCAACAGACGCCCTTCTACACTGAATACGTTTACTTCAACAGGGGTTTCTGCAACCAAACCTGTCATATTCACGGTAACCTCGCCCGAAACGGCAGGATTGGGATGCAAGCCTGTTTTGATGCGTTCTCGGTCATTGTAGTACACGGTATTGCTGAAGGCAAAATCACCAGAACGGTTGCCGTTTGCCTTTACACGGTAGTAGCCGGGCATGGGCAGGGTAAGAAGCTGATATTCCTTTACCGTGAAGGAAGGATTTGCCACCGTCACTTTATCAATACTGCGGTAGTTTACCCCATCGGCAGCATATTGTATCTCGTAGGATGTAATATCCTGCTCGCTGAATGCTACCCAGCGTAATTGCAGGTTGTTTTGTACACGGTTCACTTGCAGGGTTACACCACTTACGGGAAGTGCTATGGGTGTATTCAGGGTGGCCATGCCGGTGGTGCAACCTCCTGAGCATACGGTAGAAGTAGTAACAGCGCGATATTTGAAGTCGTTCATGCTGTTAGTAATATTAAATACGTCAAGACGGGTTGTATAAATCCCGCTGTAGTTTGTAGCATCGGCACCCGTAGTGGTTAAATCACGCCAGTTTGCAGCGTTATCAGTAGAAACCTGCCATTTAATATTGGCGTTGATATCGCTTACACCTGCAGTAAATGACGCTGTATTGGGCAAGGTTGTGAGGAATACACTGGAAGGGTGACCTGTGCAGGTTACCGGAGTTTCCAACGGAATTGAAACACGGTCTGAGGTAGCAGGACACAATGTGGTATTATCCGCGGCAGTGTAGTAATAAAGGTTACTTGCCAGACCACTGGTACTGCTGATTCCCAGGGTATGGGTATTCCCATTGCTGTAAGGTGAATTATTGGTAAGCGGGGTAACGGTATTTGTCGTGGTATTGACCTCATACCACTGGTAGCTAGTCAATCCTGAGGATGTGCCGGTAATTGACACAGCTGACTGTCCCTCACAACTGAGCGACGGAGCCGTAATGGAAAGTGCAGGCCTTGAATTGACCGTGACCGTTACAGAATTGGGACTTGCTGTGCGACACAAGGTGGTTGTATTGGTTGCGTACAGATAATACGTTCCGGCACCCACTGAAGTGGGATCCGTAACCAGTGACGCAGGTGTAGGATTGCTGGCTGCGGTGTACCACTGATAAATAAATCCGCTCGCTGCACCTGTGTAGCTAGAAGACAGGTTATATTTATTCGGCTCACAAACCGACTCCGTCGGACTATGGACAGCAATGGTTGGCAAGGCATTGATAGTAACGTTTACAGCAGCACTTGCCGCTGTTGTGCAGGTACCATTTCTACCAAACAAATAATAGGTACCTTGACCTACAGCCGTTGGATCTGCGGGCGCTGTTGAACCAATCGTAGTGCTGGTACTCCATTCCCAGGTGGTGCCTGAGGGGGCTGTGGGTTCTGCACTTCTGAGGTTGTAGGTGGCAGGTGTACACGCTGCAAAACTGTTTACCAACGGAGTTGGAGGATTATTGCTTATCAGTGTCAAAGTTGCGGTGACCGATGTGGTTGAAAAGCAACCCGTGCTGGTATTTCTGGTGAATGCATAGTAGGTCCCGGATGTTGCAGTCGGATTAGCCACCGGTGCAGCCACCGGAGGATTGGTGTTTTCAGTGAACCACTGAAAAACTTCAGGATTACTTACAGAATTGCTAAGAAATGTTGTGTTCAGATCTATGCTGGGTGTACCTGTAAAGCACTGCGTACTGGTGCCTGTGAAACTTGCAGGTGCAGTTGGGGCAGGAACATACGTTACCGTTACAGAACCGGTATTCACACATCCGTTGGCACTCGTACCCGTTATTGTATACGTGCGGGTAGCTGTTGGGGTTGAAATAACCACGGCACCACTGGTTACATTGAGGTTATCTGACGGCGACCAGGTATAGCTGGCTCCGCCCTGAGCAGTAAGGGTTACAGATAATCCCTGACATACGGAAACATTGCCTCCTGCAACACTGATAGCCGGCAATGCGTTCACGGTAACACTGCTTTCATTACTAAAGGATACACAGGCACCGGACGTAACCTGCAAACGATACCAGGTAATACCGGCGCTGGTAGCGGGAGGCGTGTAGTTATTGGTTGTCGCAGTGCTAATATTCGCCCATGTGCCCGGAACACCGGAGTTATCGGGTGCCGATTGCCACTGGTAGGTAAAAGAACCCTCTCCACCGCTCGGAGTTACCGGGCCGAATGCAGCAGTGGTAACGTTGATGCACACAGTCTGGCTTGCACCAATGCCATTGCCTAAAATGGCCGGGGTGAGAATGGTATTGGTACTGACATTTGTGCAGCCTCCCACGGTAACCCATCTTCTAAACCATGTCTTTTGCGTTAGCACAGAAGATCCCGTATAGTTTTGTCCGGTGCCTCCGGGGATATCGCTCCAGGAACTTCCATTGGTGGAAGACTGCCAACGGTAAGAAGCTCCGGTAATTGCACTGCCGGTAAGGGTGGCAGGACCCGATGAACAATCGTTACCTGAGATAGTATTACCGGAAACACTTGAAACCACGGTAATTAAAACACTGTTTGAATACCTAAATATCGCATCGCATGCACTTCCTACGCTCGCCTCAACTCCAACCCTATACCATGTGTTAACAGAAATTGATGGTGGTTGATATGTTGCCGAATTTGCACCGGTTATATCTGTAAAACTAGTTCCATTGGTTGATACTTGCCACTGATACACAGCAGTATAGTTTTTATTTGAGGTACCGTTGGTATATGTCAGGTTTGAAGAAAGCAATGCAGGAGCAGAACCCGAACAGATAGTTTGAGCGCTGGATATATCAAACGTTGGTGTAGCAGATAAATTGATCAAATCTGTGTTATAATAAACAGTGCATCCCCCTGCAATTACACCAACCCTGTATTTTGTTTCCGTTGCAGAAGTAAACGCTGCATTTTTCAAGTTCAACGTAAATGAATTTGCTGAAGGAGAAGTCCTGTATCTGGCATCGTTGGACGCAGTTGAAGTAATAGCAGTCCATGTTGTACCTACCAAATACTCCCAAGTTACTGTTACATTGCTCGAAGTTGTTAGCGTTAATTGAACCAGATCGTTACCGTTCATATCTCCATTACAAAATGCGATATTTCTTGGTGGCACAGTGGATACGGGCGGTGAATAAATGGTTATCGTCGTACTCGCACTTCCTGCGCAGGAACCATTGATTCCGGTAACTGTATATGTTGTGGTGGTTGTGGGTGTTGCTGTTACAGACGCTCCTTGACCACTACTTGGTGACAAGGAAGATGTAGGAGCCCAGGAAAAAGTGGTTCCTGTCTGCACCGTGGAAGCATCTAGTTGAATACTGCCTCCAGGACAAATACTGGTAGACGGGGTTACAGAAATATTCAAACCGGAATTTACGGTTACGGTTGCATCTGCAAAACCGGGGCATCCGGTACTGGATGTGCCGATTACACGATACGTTCTTGTACCTGCAGAAACAGGGGTAGCAAGCACCGTAGCCCCTGAAGTTGCTGAAAGCTCTGCAGTAGGACCACTTGGCGAAAGACTCCACGAATAGGTAATACCGCCGGAGGCAGTAAGTACTGCTCTGTCACCAAGACAAATCGTGGGACTGTTAACGGTGATGTTGGCTCCGGCTCTTAACGTAACAGTGGTACTGCCACTGGCGGTACATCCGGTGCTGGTTTGGGTTACCGTTACCGTGTAGGTGGATGGACCGGCAGTTACGGTTGCCGCTGTTGAAACTGCGCTGGGACTTGCCACAGTGGCGCCTGTCCAGGCGTAGGTATGACCGCCGACACCACTTAAATCGGGGCTGGCAGTAAGGGTAACAGAGCCATTCAGGCAAACAGATGACGCAGAGGAAGTAACCGTTACCGCCGGTGCAGGTCGCACAATGATGGTAAACGTCACAGGATCGGATTCACAACCGGTTCCGGGTGTTGGAATCCTTACACGCATGTTGAAGTCATACGTTCCGGGAGCAATGGAAGCAGGAATCGTTATGTTAACGGATCCGCTGCCTGAATTAAAGACATTGGATGCATTGAGTACGTTGTTAAACCCACCCATAGAACGGGTTCCGGGCGTGATGCTGTACTGCGTTGGACTGTTGCCGGTACCGGTATAATTCAGCGTGGCCGTTCCCTGAACATTGCTAAAACAGTAGTTAACAGGACTGGTTAATGAAATGGTTGGCTTGTCTTGCACCACAATGGTAACCGGAGTTGATGATGAATAGTTGGCACAAAACCGGTCGTTCAATGCGATAATGGCATAGGTAGTGGTTGCAGTAACCGTAACAGGCAGGTAATAGGTACTGGATGCAATATTGGATATGGTTGTGGGTGAACCACCATTGGTTGTGTAGGTAAAACTCCAGGGGCCCGTGCCGGTAAGATTAATTTTCAGGTTGTAGGTTCCTACCCCGCAAACATTGGCACCGGCTTCAAATGCAGCCGTAGGCCTTGGGTAGGATGTAAGCGTGTAGGCATTACTGGTGGTGGAACAGGTTCCCGAGGATCCTATCAAAATCACACGGAATCGGTTGCCTGAGTATGAAGAAGCGGCGGAGGTAATATTCAGTACAGGGGAATTAAAGCCGGTAAATGGAGCTGCTGTAATATTATTCCAGGTAGCTCCATTATCAGTAGATCTCTGCCACTGGTAAGTTGTAACACCACTGGCACTGATGCGGAAAGATGCTGTATCCGTACATATGGCTTTGCTAGAAGGTTCGGAAATGATTGTCGGTGCACAGGATACAGGCGAAGACACCGTAGTTCCCGATCTCAGGTCATACGAACACAGATAAGCCGGTTGGTTGGTTTGTGGATTGGTGAATTCGAGCGTAAGTACGCCGGCATTAGGAAGATTCAATACATAAAAACAATACGTAGCATAGGTATTTCCATTGCGTATTTCAGGCACAGGAGGCGGCCCTACCTTCGTAGGCAGAATGGTTGTTCCAACCCATACCCTGGTTATCACATACAAATTTGTAATGTTGGTCACCCCAGGCCAGTAAAAGTTAATATCACCGGTTTTAGTATCGGGTGCAATTCCATTAATCGAAAAGAAATTCGCATAACTGGTTCCAACCACATTGGCCGTTACCATTATTTCGCTTTTGCATGGTAGGGCATGTGGCAGGAAAAACAGCGAAAGATTCCGTACAAAAAAGAAAGGTTGCGGCCAGCACTCCAAAGGCCTTGAGGGAGGAAAATAATTTCATTATTGTCTAGAAATAATCTTCAAAATTATATACAAGTAGTCAATAATCTATTTACACAATAAATAAAATCAATAGTTTAGGGTAATTTAAAAAATCTATATTATTGTTTTTCAGTTATTTGAAATATTTTTTCAGGGTTATTAAGCATAATTAAAGAATTATACTTAATTCTACTCTTATTTGCAAATTGTGTTTTTTCTACCACTTAAAATAGCGTTTCGAAGCCAAGTGATTTTGACAAAACAGCAAATAAAGAAGTACGATAGCGGCTACTTTAGATATTAAAATCCGAATATTTGATACACACAAACCACCTAAACCTTGAACTCACTTGTGGCGTGAAAGGTGATTTTAGGATAATTTTCCTGCATACTGCGAAGAATATAGGCCGTTTCAGCCAGAAAAACAGGCTGCCCGTCTTTGTCCATGGCAATGTTGTTCATCCTAAATTTCATGAACTCCCGAAGCGCAGCTTCATCCCCGCTCATCCAGCAGGCCTTGTGTATCTGCCTTGGCTCAAAACGGCATTTGGCGTTGTATTCGTGCTCCAGCCTGTATTGTAATACTTCAAATTGCAGTTCTCCCACAGTGCCCACAAAACGCCTGCTTCCGGGCTCCTGGGTAAACAAGGAAGCCAGACCCTCATCCGTCAATTGCTGTATGCCTTTCTCCAGCTGCTTGCTCTTCATGGGATCCAGGTTCACCAGCTCCTTAAAAATCTCGGGAGAAAAACTGGGAATGCCTTTGAACATAAGCTTCTCCCCTTCCGTCAGCGAATCCCCGATTTTAAAATTGCCAGTATCGTAAAGCCCCACCACATCGCCGGGATAGGCATCATCCACCACTTCCTTGCTCTGGGCCAAAAAGGTGTAGGGGTTGGCAAAGCGCATCTGCTTTTCCAGTCGCACATGGGTGTATGGTTTGTTTCGCTCAAAAACCCCGCTGCACACACGCAGAAACGCAATGCGGTCGCGGTGTTTGGGATCGAGGTTGGCGTGTATCTTAAAAATGAAACCGGTGAATTTCTTTTCCTGTGGCTCTACATCGCGCAGGGATGTAGGTCGGGGTTGTGGTATGGGCGCAAGTTCTATAAACGTATCCAGCAATTCCTGTATACCAAAATTATTCAGCGCACTGCCAAAAAACACAGGTGCCACATCGGCCTTTAGGTAATGGTTTCGGTCAAGTTTGCCGTATACCCCTTCAATCAATTCGGCATCTTCGCGCAGTTTTTCGGCATCCTTCTCTCCCACCTTGGCATCCAGCTGTTTGTCCTGCAAATCGGTAAGCCGCACATAATCATCGCTTACCTTGGATTTGTTGCTTTCAAACAAATTCAAACTGCCGGATTCCAGCAGGTACACCCCTTTAAAATCACGCCCCATATTGATGGGCCACGACATGGGATGTACATGAATATTGAGCTTGTTTTCCAGCTCATCCAGCAAATCAAAAGGATCCTTGCCGTCGCGGTCCAGCTTGTTTACAAACACAATCACGGGGGTTTTGCGCATGCGGCACACTTCCATCAGCCGCTCGGTTTGTTCTTCCACGCCTTTTACGCAGTCCACCACCAGAATTACGCTATCTACAGCAGTGAGTGTTCGGTAGGTATCTTCCGCAAAATCCTTGTGGCCGGGGGTATCCAGAATGTTTACCAGCTTGCCTTTGTATTCGAAAGACATCACCGAAGTGGCCACCGAAATACCGCGCTGTTTTTCAATCTCCATAAAGTCGGAGGCGGCGGTTTTCTTGATTTTATTGCTTTTTACGGCACCGGCGGTTTGTATCTGCCCGCCAAACAAGAGGAATTTCTCCGTAAGGGTGGTTTTACCCGCATCGGGGTGGCTGATAATGGCAAAGGTCTTGCGGCGTGCAATTTCGGTTTCGAAGGACATGGGGCCGCAAAAATACGGCTGAGGGCAACAATTGGCTGAGTTGGGGTGAATTATTCCACCACAATTTTCAGGTTGGTACGCCCGGTTTTGCCCAAAACCTGCAGGGCATACACGCCGGGTTTCAGCCCTTGTGCAATGCGCTCACCATTGCTTGCAGTGCCGGTTTTCACAAGCCTTCCGGCAGCATCCGTGAGAGCATAATTCACAGAAGATTCCTGCCTGAAATACAGGGAACCAGCAGCATACCAGGGATTATTTCCCGCCTTGGTAATAACCTTGGCACCGGCACTTCTGTCAAATGTAAATGTATAGCGTTTTCCGCTTGATGGATAGGCTGTTAAACCTATTGAGTTGCTAATATCTGTTCCCACGGTGGGGCTGTTAGGGTTTCCTTCCAGAGAAATACCATTCGATGAAATGCCATCTGTTACGTAATATCCCATCAATGTATAGTCGGCCATGGTAGAAGCAAAATCCATGAAATAGGAGTTACCAAAACTCAATTCTATTTTTTTCCCGGTTTCATAAATCCACAACTGCATGTGGCCGGAATCGGTGCATTGTCCGCGCAGATCGAAATCTCCATAAAAACCATGGTTTGCCCACTGGATAACAACAACACGATTGGGAGCAGTTCCGATACGGCTTATAGTTATCTTAGATTTGGGACCGTTTTGTCTGCCCAGGCCCTTGTCTACCAGGTCGCTAAAATTGCCAATACCAAAAGTTTCATCCACGCTGTTGATGTAGCCGTCGCCTATCAGAAAGGTATCCAGGTTATAGCCTTCGGCGTAAAAAGGAAAATTCAGGCGGTGGGTAACGGTAGCTGAATCCCATTCTGCAGTTGGATCATCCCACAAGGAATCCGGAGCTATGGCACGTCCTGCAGCGCGGTCGGCATAAGCCGAATTGTCATGACTGAACGTGCCTGTCTGAGCTTGCAGCTGCGAAACCAGCAGAAAAACCAATGTAGATAAAATAACATTTTTCATATAGCTACTGCAAATATAACGAGTTTCTTATTTGGCTGTCAGTGCAAAAACCTTTTGTCCTTCGGGCAATAGCAAACGGGCTTCGGCCTGACGAAGTGCGGTGGCAGCTTGCCGAAACCACATCTCACGCGAGCAGTGCAGTTCTACACGACTGTCTTTTTCATACAGCCACAGCTGAAAATCTAGGTGTCGGTCGCAGTACCCACGAAAGCTCCAGTCATCAAAAAAACCTGTGTTTTTCCATTCAATTTTCAGGATGCGCCTTCCGAGACGGCGGCAGATTTTGTAGGAGATGGCCGAGCGTGATGTATCGGTTCCGATGCCGCGATCGCAAAGATCTTCAAACACCCCAATGTTAATGAGTGCTCCCGCCTTTTCAGCCATGACTCTTCCCTGCCCTACATGCAGCGTATCAAAGGAATATCCGCCCCATTTCCAGGTAAATCCCGGCACCACCGTTCTGTTTTGCAGAGGAATTTCATCCGTAAAATCATCCCATACTTTGTGCCGGTTCACAGACTCGGCATTTTTCAGCGGCCGGTAGTTGTCCGGCACGGGTATTAACTGCTGCGCTCGCAGAAATGGCTGATGCAGCAAAAAGAAAAGGGTTAAAGTATGAATTTTCATATGTCAAAGAAACTATGGTCTGTCTTCAACTTTTTCGCACGTGCCGCGACTGTTGATGATCTGCCTGTTGTTTTTTGTAAAAACCAAATCAAAAACCACCTTTTAGACCACCGATTGGCGATAATTTGCAAAATAGCATTTCGCTATTTGCGATTTTTAATAGTTTATTTTCTACGCTTTTGCGAAAATTAATATCTTTTTTGGGGAATAAAATTCATAATTCATGGGCAAATGATATGGAGGCATGGCCGAAATGCGGTAAATAAGCAGTAATTTCGCGCACTTTTTCATTAGCATGCCCATTCGTAACATCGCCATCATCGCCCACGTAGATCACGGAAAAACCACACTCGTAGACAAAATGCTTTATCAGGCAAGTTTGTTTCGCGACAATCAGGAGGTGGGCGAGCTCATCCTCGATAACAACGACCTGGAGCGTGAGCGCGGCATCACCATTCTGGCCAAGAATGTGAGTGTAAACTGGAAGGGCACCAAGATTAATATTATTGACACACCCGGTCACGCCGACTTTGGTGGGGAAGTAGAGCGTGTGCTCAACATGGCCGATGGCGTTCTGCTGCTGGTAGATGCTTTTGAAGGCCCCATGCCCCAAACCCGTTTTGTACTGCAAAAAGCACTGAGCCTGGGCAAAAAGGCCATTGTGGTTATCAATAAGGTAGACAAACCCAACTGTGACCCCGACCAGACCCACGACCATATATTTGACTTGTTCTTCAACCTCGGTGCTACTGAAGAGCAGCTGGATTTCACTACCATTTATGGCAGTGGAAAGCAGGGCTGGTTTGGTCCCGATTGGAAAAACCCTACCCAGGACCTCACCTACCTCATGGATACCATCCTGAAGATAGTTCCGGAGCCGGTGGTTACGATAGGTTCTACCCAGCTGCAAATCACCAGCCTTGATTATAGCAACTACACGGGCCGTATTGCCGTTGGCAGATTAAACAGAGGCACATTAAAAGAAAACATGCCCGTTACACTAGTAAAAAGGGATGGTTCCCTGCAGAAATCACGGGTAAAGGAATTGTATTTATTTGACGGTTTGGGCAAAGCCAAAACCCAGGAGGTAATCGCAGGTGATATCTGCGCAGTTACAGGCATAGAAAACTTTGAAATTGGCGATACCATTGCCGACTTCGAAAATCCGGAAGGCATGCCGCCCATTTCCATCGATGAGCCCACCATGAGCATGCTGTTCTCCATCAACAACAGTCCGTTTTTTGGCAAGGAAGGCAAGTTTGTAACCAGCCGCCACCTGCGCGACCGCCTGATGAAGGAAACCGAGAAGAATTTGGCCATGCGCGTGGAAGAGACCGGCAGCGCCGACCAGTTTATCGTATACGGCCGCGGAGTTCTTCATATCGGTATTTTGGTAGAAACCATGCGCCGCGAGGGCTATGAACTGCAGGTAGGCCAGCCACGCGTAATTATCAAGGAAATTGACGGCGTGCAGTGCGAGCCCATAGAAGTGCTAACCGTGGACGTTCCCGAGGTATCCAGTGGCAAGGTTATCGAACTGGTGAGCCAGAAAAAGGGTGAAATGCTAAGCATGCTGCCTAAAGGCGATATGGTGCGTATTGAATTTGAAATTCCCAGCCGCGGACTGATGGGTCTGCGCAGCAACATGCTTACCGCTACCCAGGGTGAGGCCATTATGAGCCACCGCCTGAAGGGTTATGAGCCTTTCAAAGGCAATATGCCCGGGCGCATTTCCGGCGTTTTGATCAGCAAGGAAAAAGGTACGTCAACCGGGTATAGCATGGATAAACTGAAAGACAGAGGCAGCTATTTCATTCACCCCGGTGTGGAAGTATATACCGGCCAGATTATCGGCGAACACATCAAACCCGGCGATCTTGTATTGAATATCTGCACTGCCAAGCAAATGACCAACTTCCGTGCGGCGGGCAAAGACGATAATGCTGTACTGGCTCCCCCTATTGAATTTACTTTGGAAGAAGCCATGGAATATATCCAGGAGGACGAATTTGTGGAGGTTACTCCCCAAAGCATTCGCCTGCGCAAAATATTGCTTGACGAAAACGACCGCAAACGCGCTTCCAACAAGGCACTGAGCCTTTAATCCAGAGGCTGATTTTGCAGCCACTGGTGGTTGCTCATTTGTTTAAGAATGGCAGCGATATCACCACGGGCTGTTACCAGTTCGTCACGCACCTTGTCCTTAACTACCAGATCTGCAGTGAATTTGTTGCCTTTCTCAATGTACTGAGCCATTTGCCTGCCTATAATTTTAACAAGTTTGTAGTGTTGCAAATCCGCCATATCCATGTCATACAGGGTTTTGTCCGTAATTTCATGCAGTGAATTACAACCGTGAAGCGGTTCCGGAAAAGGGCAGTCAGGTATTTTTTTAATAGAATGGCTGTCAAAGGAAATCTGGAAACGGCGATAATCTATAAGATCCCTGAATCGGGGCGAGCGCAGCAGATCTGTCTGCATATCGGAAGCATCCTGACCCATTTCTGTCATCAGCCAGTTTAGCCAAAACGCAATATCGAGCCCTTTCGGGTTTTTTAATTTCTCCGGATTGACAAACTGAGGCGATATACCCGTACCCAGACTGATAACGGTTATTTTACCGTACTGATAATCCGCATTGCCACTGTAGTTCAGGGCCTCAATAATGGCAGCGCTGGAAGGGTTATTATAGGTGGTGGTGCCTCCATCTACAAAACGCTCAAGCGGGGCAAAATAGGTGGGCGCCGACATAGATGCCTCTATGGCCGCGCGGAGCAATACTTCTGCGTAGGTTCCGCTGCATTCATTTTCACCATTCTGAAAGGCTGTAAAGAAGGTTTCCTCACCGGCAGCCATATCCTTGGCCGTGATGAGCAGGTCTGTTTGGTGCTTCAATACCGCATCTTTCAGCGTCATATCCCTAAATATCTCAGCGGCAAAGCGTCTGAATGCCTTTTTTGTAAACCGAGGCGGATTAAAAAACCGGTTTCCAAGAAACAGCGGACTAAATACATCTGCGGCCATATTATCATATTGCTTTTCTATTTCGTCGGCAGTATGACCGGTAGCAATCAATGCTGCAATAATGGCACCAGTAGAGGTACCGGCCACCATATCAAAAAGCTGATAGGCCGGCAAACCGGTAAGTTTTTCAAGGGATTTCAGCAATTGTATGCTCAATGCACCCCGCATACCACCGCCATCCAGGCACAGAACCAACTTATTGTCGGCCGGCACCCTGATTTTTTGTTTCGCATCTTTCATTTTTGGTTGCTTTACTTTCATTTCGCTAATTTAATTTGTTTTTGTAATTTTTTCTACTATTTTTACATAAATTTTTTAATCTTGTGGATTCCTGATGATTGAAATCAGGTAAAAAACCACAGATTAAAATACCTAAAAGAGAGGCCCGGCTGCAGATTTAGGGTGAAAGGAGGGTTCCCCTAATCTGCGGGGTCTCTTCATTTTTGAGAAAGTCAAAAAGGTTGATTCAGATAATCTCGTCGGCAAAAAACAAATTCCCGTATTTTTGCAGTCAATATTCCATTCACATGAAATTTGATATTGCAGTTATCGGCAGCGGACCCGGCGGTTATGTAGCAGCCATCCGTGCCTCTCAGCTTGGCAAGAGTGTTGCCATTATTGAAAAATCTGAACTCGGTGGCGTATGCCTGAACTGGGGTTGTATTCCCACAAAGGCCCTGCTGAAAAGCGCCCAGGTTTTTGATTATATCAACCACGCAAAAGATTACGGGATTACCGTTTCTTCGCATCAGGCCGATTTCGAAGGCATGGTGCAGCGCAGCCGCGGTGTTGCCGGAAACATGAGCAAGGGTGTAGAGTTTCTTATGAAGAAAAATAAAATCACCGTTATCAAAGGTGCAGGCAAACTGGCCGGTAAAGGTAAAATCTCGGTAACTGCCGACGGTAAAACCGAAACTGTGGAAGCAACAAATATTATACTTGCCACCGGTGCCCGCAGCCGCGAATTGCCCAATATTAAAATCGACGGCACACGGGTTCTCGGTTACCGTGAAGCCATGGTAATGCCCAAACAGCCCAAAGAATTGCTGATCATTGGAAGCGGCGCCATCGGGATGGAATTTGCCTATTTCTACCACACCATCGGCACCAAGGTTACTATCGTGGAATTCATGCCCCGCATTCTTCCCATCGAAGATGAAGAGGTGAGCAAAACCATGGCAATGACCTACAAAAAGCGTGGCATCGAAATTCTGACCGAAAGTAGTGTAGAGAAAGTGGATATTAAGGGTGAGCGCTGTGTAGTTACCGTAAAAACCAAATCCGGGGAACAAACCTTCGAAGTAGATAACGTATTGAGCGCAGCCGGTGTTCAAACCAACCTGGAAAACCTGGGCATGGAAGAAATGGGCGTAAAAACCGACAAAGGCAAAGTGGTGGTGGATGAATACTACCAGACCAGCGTACCCGGCGTATACGCCATCGGCGATATCGTTCCCGGTCCGGCCCTTGCCCACGTGGCCAGTGCCGAAGGCATTATTTGCGTAGAGTACATGTGTGGCGTCCACACCGAACCGCTAAATTATGGAAACATCCCCGGCTGTACCTACACGCACCCCGAGGTGGCCAGCGTGGGCTTAACCGAGGCACAAGCCAAGGAAAAAGGCTACGATATCCGGGTGGGCAAATTCCCATTCAGCGCCAGCGGAAAAGCCAGTGCAGGCGGACACAAGGAAGGTTTTGTAAAAGTGATATTCGATAAAAAGTACGGAGAATGGCTGGGTTGCCACATGGTAGGCGAAGGCGTTACCGATATGATTATTGAAGCGGTGGTGGCCAGAAACCTGGAAACCACCGGCCATGAGATTATCAAGAGTGTGCACCCACACCCCACCATGAGCGAAGCGGTAATGGAAGCCGTAGCTCAGGCTTATGATGAGTGCATCCATCTCTAATTAAATGATATGCATAAAAAAAGCCCGGAAATCCGGGCTTTTTTATTTAGAACAAAACACATCTATCGCCTGAGCACAATGCGTTCTGCCACCCAGCCATTGGCCGTGGGGTACTTAACAAAATAGATTCCGGAACTGTAGTTACTCAAATCGGGGGTAAGCACGTCGCCTTTTTTGCAGGAGAAACGCTGCAGCAACTTACCGCCAATGTCTGCAATAAAGACTTCCCTGATATCAGCCTGCACGTTAATGGTTAAAGGCCCCACTGTGGGATTGGGGTAAATTTTCACCCAGGAAATGGCACCGTATCTTCCCCGTTCACGGAGAATGGCACTATCCCTGAAAGCGGCACTGTCTTTAGCGCTCAGCTTCAATGCCAACATACTGTCAAGCTCACTAAATGGATCAGCGGTAACCCGTAGCGAATCCGTGTGATAAATGGCATTGGCATCAAGGTACTTCTGGCAATCGGGCACAATTGAAAACTCCGAGGTTACGGCCAGCATTTCATCGAGCAGGCTGCGCACGGAATAAATATCGGTGCTGGGCTCAATATGGGGATTGCCTATGCCACTGTGGTTGGTAAGAAACAGGTATTTTCCATTGGTCTGCAAGGCGATATTGCGCAGCATAAACTCGGTAAATTTATCGGTGCCACTGCAGGCCACAGGCACAATGCGTATGCCTTTTGCGGCAGCCATAACAACATATTTCTGCAAGGTATCATAGGTCGGCTCATCGGGATGGCAGGGAGCGTCCAGCATCAGGAAAATGATACGGGCTCTGGCTGTACTGCTCCAGTTCATATTCAATACCGCCTGTTTCAGAGCCTGATCCAATGCTTCGGGATAATCTCCGCCGCCGGTAGCCATCTGATCAAGAATAAAATTGTCGGTCACATGCGAATTGCTGCTGAAGGGCGAAATCCGGTAAACATATTCATCGCCCTGATCACGGTAAAATACCGAACCCAGGCGCAAATTGATATCCTTATTGCGTATTGCAATGGTTTTAATGAAAGTATCCAGATCCATTTTCAGGTGGTAAATTTCATCGCCCATGCTGCCGGTAGCATCCACTACAAAAGCTACGTCCAGTTGGTCGGCCATGCTGCAGGGTCCGTCCATAATCCAGAAATTTATACCTTTTTCAAAAGGTTGAATTTTACCCAGATTCTCGGTTTTGCCAAATGCGGTAACTTCTGCAGTCAGGCGAACTTTAGATGCTTTCTCATCCATTTTGGCCCACAATTCGGCTTTCCCGGTATTGTCGGTACGTGCGGACCAAATAACTGAAGCGCCTGATTTCAAAACAACTGCCGCATCCACAACCGGAACACCTGCAGGTGTTGTAACCTGAACTGTATATCGGTCGCCTCGGCTCACATTATTCTTGTATTTTCTGGCAAACGATTGAAAAATCCCTTCGTGAAAGTCAGACCACATTTTCCATTTGCCGAAGTCGAGAATGTTGCCGGCTGTAAGCTTTCCGGCCGCACCGGATGATGCTACCGGGTAACCCGGCATTACACCTACAGAACCTGGCGACCTGCTTAACGCTTTATACATTGCGCCCGGAGGTGGTGTTTTGGAAGGAATACCGGTTCTAATCTCATAGGGCCGTGATTCATCGTCTGTGGTTGAGGGCGCGTGGGCAATTTCGTATCTGGCCCGTTTGGTAACGTCTGTTTCGACCCTGGTTTTGGAAACCATGGAAATATCTACCTTGTTTACCGAACCTTTAGCGGCTTCCATGCTGTTCAGTTCTGTGATATAACCGTCTGCAATGGCAAATATGCGGTTTTTACCTTCTTTGGTGGTGATATTGTATTTCCCGTCCGCACCCACATTGAAGTAACTGGTATCGCGGTTGTTTATCACCATGATTTTTACATTTTTCAATTTTGCACCGCTAACAGCTTCGCTTACACTGCCGTTGAAATAGGCCTGGGCGCTGACTTTCCAGGAAAACATCCCCAAAGCCAGTACCGGCATTACAAGTAGTTTTTTCATTGTTTCCATACCCATCAATACCTGAACCTAAGAAAAGGTAAATGCTGAATGTGTGCTAAGTTTATCCGAATTTTGCCCCATGCTTCAATATCAGCGTTTTGAGTTCAGTCCTTTTGCCGAAAATACCTATATCATCACAGGAACAGACGGGCAATGCCTGATTGTGGATCCGGGATGCTATGGTGCCTCCGAAGAAATCCAATTAACAAACTATATTTCTGCAAATGGATTGACTCCGGTGGCGCTGCTGAATACCCACGCCCACATCGACCATATTTTTGGCAACTACTTTGTAAAAAACAAGTGGAATGTGCCCATGTACCTTAGCCAGCTTGATATTCCCCTGTTTGAGCGCGCCGAAAGCATGGCAGCCCTGTGGAACCTAAAATACACCCCTTCTCCCCTGCCCGATGAAGATTTGCAGCCAGGAGAACTTATGTTAGCTGGAATTACACTCGAAGTGAGGCATGTACCCGGCCACGCCCCCGGACATATGGTTTTCATCCACCACGAAAGCAAAACAGTGTTTTGCGGCGACACCCTTTTCCAGGGCAGCATAGGCAGAACAGACCTTCCCGGCGGCAATCACGAGTTGTTGCTGAAAAGTATCCGCGAACAGCTATTTACGCTGCCCGACGACTACATGCTACTCAGCGGGCATGGTCCGGCCACATCGGTTGGTGAAGAGCGCGCCCACAATCCGTTTTTCTAAAGCGGCAGTTGTACCTTTGCCAGACTTGTCTCACCTGCGCCATAACCTCGATGCGTTTGCCCATGCTTTCAAAGCACTTGGGATTCACCATATCGTTGTTTCTCCCGGCTCCCGAAATGCCCCCATAGTAGCGGGATTCATACGTGTCGGCGGCTTTAGCATGTTGTCTGCGCCCGATGAGCGTGCTGCAGCCTTTATGGCATTGGGATCGGCTCAGGCTACGGGTAAACCTGCCGTGGTAATCTGCACCAGCGGAACAGCTGTTTTGAACCTCTATCCCGGCATTTGTGAAGCCTATTACCAGCGCATTCCCATTATTGCCATTTCGGCCGATAGGCCTGAAAACCTGATTGATCAGTGGGATGGACAAACCATCCATCAGAAAGATATTTTTGAAAAACACATTCTGCAGAGCTTTCATTTAACCGCAGATGTTCATGAATCTGAAGCAGAGAAGGACCTGCTGAGCCATGCTGCAATGGCCGCCGCCGTCAGCACCGGCAAACCTTGCGGACCCGTGCACATCAATATCCCGCTGAAAGAGCCTATCTATGCAGATCTTGACGCTGCCGTGGAAACCTCTTTTGAATCGCCGGAATTACCTAAAGAAAATTCACATCAGGAAATTTCGATTCCCGCTGAATGGCTGGATGCCGGCAAAATCCTGATTCTGGTGGGACAGAACAAGCCGGATGAAAACCTGAGAAATGTTTTGCGTTCTGTTTCCCAGGTATTCCCGGTACTGACCGATGTACTCAGCAATGCGCAATCCGAACACACGATTGGCTGCACGGAAAACATGGACATGCTATCGGATGTACACAGACCTGAAATCCTCATTACCATGGGCATGGGTGTGGTAAGTAAAAACCTGAAAATGCAGTTGCGAAACCTGAATAATACTTCGCATTTTCATTTGGGCGACGGCGGTTTTACGGGTGATCCCTTCTTCACCCGGCCTGTTACCCTACAGGCGGATGCTGCAGCTGTTTTGGCCGATTGGATGGAACAATACAGGGGTGCGGCAGATTCTTACTTTTTGCGCGCCTGGAAAACGGTTTGCAATGAATTATACAATCAGGATACCGAATCCGCGATTGTTAGGAGCATACTGAAAAATATGCCTGAAGCTGCCTGCCTGCAGCTAGGAAACAGCATGGTTGTGCGTTATGCCAATGGTTGTGCCAAACTACCTAATACTGTTTTTGGAAACCGCGGTACCAGCGGCATAGACGGATCGGTTAGTACAGCCATAGGATATGCCTGGGCGAATCCTGAAAAACAAGTTTATTGCATAACCGGCGACATTGGATTTTTGTATGACAAAAACGCATGGTGGTGCAACCCTTTACCCAAAAACATACTGGTAATTATCGTCAACAATCGCGGCGGATTAATATTTGACCGCCTGCAGGGCCCTGAAAAACTGCCCGAATTGCGCAATTTCGTGCACACCCCGCATCATTTGGATGCCAAAGCCATAGCTGAGCACTACAATGTTCTTTACAGCAGCTGTAATGGTGCTGATTTTGATAGCAGTATGTTATCATTTACGGGTATTTTAGAGATATTTACAGCATGAAAACTGCCATTATTGCTGGAGCTTCAGGTTTGGTGGGCTCGGCTTTGCTGCCGCTATTGCTGGACTCTGACGAGTATGAAAAAATCATTTCGGTGGGTAGAAAAAAACTCCCCATCGAACACCCCAAACTACAACAGATACAATTACAAACTTTCGACCTGACTGCATTCAATACGCATTGTGACCATGCTTATTGCTGTCTGGGTACAACCATTCGAACGGCAGGCTCCAAAGAACAATTCATAAAGGTAGATTATGATTACCCGATGGAGCTTGCAAAAACAGCCATTCGCAACGGTGCCGACACCTTTACTGTCATCACCGCCATCGCATCAGATGAAAATTCAAGATGGTTTTACTCCCGCGTAAAAGGACAGCTGGAAAATAAACTCAGGCAAATGGGATTTCAAAACCTGAACATCGTAAGACCCTCCATGCTGCTGGGCCCCCGAAAGGAATTCAGGCTTGGTGAATGGATTAGCAAGCAGATAATGGTTTTGTTTTCATGGCTGATTCCTACCCAATACAAGGCTGTGAAAAACAGTGCCGTGGCCCGCTGTATGCTGAACGCATCCCTGATGCCCGCCAACGGACTACGGTACTTTGAAAACGCCGACATTCTGCGTTTCAATACGTAAAGCATAAACCGGCCCGCAGCCCAATCATGGTTTTGAAATCAGCGCCGAGCCGCTGGTGGTGGGCTACATCTGCAAACAAACCCAGCGATTTACCCAGTATTAAGGTTTGCCGCAGCCCTACCGAAACATCAGCATGTATTTTTTGGTATCCCAGACTGGTAAAATCGGGCACATAACAGGCCGCGTAGCCCCCGGCAATGCTCACATCATACCTGGATTTTTTCACTCCCATCGCTACCAAAGGCGACCAAAACAGTTGACCTTGCAACCTTCCGTAAGGTGCAACGCCCCAAACACTGTTACTGGCTATATTTTCTCGAAATTCACCCGCAGACACGGAAATTCCGGCTTGCAGCGCAGGCCTGAGGTTCTTGGAAAGCATCAATACCAGTCCCCTTCCCCAGCCATCACCTTTTATTTCACTGTTGTTGAGTTTTTCCCAGGTAAAATTGCTGTACTCCGCACCGGCGCTGAGGGTTTGGGCGGAAAGACGCCCCAGACCAAGAAAAAAAAGCAGCAACAAAAGGCGCATGATACACGAAGGTAATAATTAATGCTTGAATCGGGCAATCTCGCGCTCCACATCCTTGGTTTTCAGATCTTCACGCTTGTCATGCATTTTCTTACCCGCACCTACTCCCAGTTCCAGTTTAAATAAACCCTTTTCATTCTCAAACAACCGGATAGGGAAAGCTGCAATGCCTACATTTTTTAAAGCTACCCCAATTTTCTTCAGTTCTTTTTGTGTAAGAAGCAATTTACGGTCCCGCAGCGGCTCATGCTGCCCAAAGCTACCCTGGGCAAAGGGAGAAATATGCAGATTTCTCAGCCAAAGCTCGCCGGAATCCATTACTGCGTATGCGTCTCCCATATTCACGTTGCCTGCACGGATGCTCTTTACCTCAGTGCCCAGCAACATCAGACCGGCAGTATACTTTGCATCTGCATGGTAGTTGAAACCGGCCTTTCGGTTAAGAATTTCTATTTTGGGTTTCTTAGCCACCTTTTACACTTTCAATTATCCTTGCAACTTTCTCTTTCTTCAGAATTTTCTGCCCCTGGGCGCCTTCGGCCACCAGCCTATCGCCCACATGAACCTTAAATTCACAATCTACTGAATTTCCTTCCAGCCGAATGATGGCGGCAGTGATGGTAACGGTATCTCCGAGCATGGCAGGGCTTTTGTGGCCAATATTCAAAAAAGTGCCTATCCCTTCCTCGTCTTCATCTTTCAGGTTCAGCACAAACTGCCGGCAGGCCCATTCCACATCGCGCCCCAGGGCAAAAGTGCTGTAAAACGGATGCACATTCCCTGTCTCAAATGTAGCAAGATCAGCGGTTTCAACCACTTTATTCATCTTTACGATGTCTCCTATGCTGTGGCTGTTTTTGATGACTATTTTGAATTTAAAGCCTCGAGTTCTTTGCAGATTTCTGCCGGTTTTATCTCCAGATGCGAAACTTCGTAAACGCATTCACCGCGATGTATCACAAGCAACTGAGGCGACTCATGATGAATGGATAAAACTTCAGCAACCTTATTGCTTACAGGGCGGTTGGCAATTACATCAATCAGATGAAATCGCAACGGCATTTCTGATGATTCCAGCCGATTCAAAGCCATACTGCTGATAGAACAGCGGGTACTGTGCTTGAACAGCAGAACCGGAGCATCATGCGATTCCGCAATTAAAACCTGAAGACCGGTCTCGTCAGTAAGGCGCGGTGCTGAGGACATTACTTCCTGATGCTCATGCCGTGATTTGCCATTCCTACAGAAGGACATTTGTCTTTCTTGCGAAACGAACCGCAGGAAACCGCAGTTATACAAATCAGGATAGCGATGATTACTTTTGCCTTGTTCATGATAAGGGAAATTTACTGCAAATTAAACTCAATTTCGGGAAATCCGTTGAGTAGAAAACGAATATCTGACAGGATTTATTCAAAATCAGGAGAAAAATTTGTTTTACCCTTGGAAGAAGCCACCCTTGTCAAAGATATTTTAAAGGAACAGCAGCAGTGCCGGAGCAAAGCAGAAAAGAAACTGCCGTCATGGATAAAAAATCGCTGCCTTTTCGCCTCTGTGCCTCTCGAGCAGTGCACTTCCGAAACCATTGCCAAAGCCAAAGCCGGACTTTTTGCGGGTGAAACCATGCTGAGCCTGACAGGTGGACTGGGGGTAGACGATGCCGCCTTTTCAAAAAGCTTTAACCGCATTACCAGCCTTGATTCCGATCCCGGACTCAATGCCATCGCGCGTTTCAACAACCATTGCATGGGTATTGAAAATGTGGAAAGGTTGGATACCACTGCCGAGTTATACCTTTCCGAATCACAGGCGCACTGGGACTGCATCTATGCCGATCCTGACCGCAGGGCTGCAGGAAACCGCGCCACAACCAATGTTTCAGCCTATGCACCGGATATCGTTTCAATTTTTCAGACATTTGAAAAAATGGCCTCGCGCTGGATTGTCAAACTCAGCCCGATGACCGATTTACGCTGGTTTGAAACACAGATGGGCATACCGGTCCGTTTCTATATTTTCTGCACAAAAGGTGAAATAAAGGAACTGCTGGCCGTTTGGGATGACGAGACAAAATCAGAGAACTGCATTGTAAACTGCCATGATGACCGCTTTGAAATATTTTGGCCTAAAGAACCCATAGATGTGCAGACAACGGATACGGATATTTTTTGCGAATTGTCGGCAGCAGCCATTAAAGCCGGCTTCAGAGACAGCATCATGCAGCAATCCGGGCTACAACCGGCCAGCAGCCATGGATTCTACCTGACCGGCAAAACCACAATCCCGGCTGCACTGGGGCGCTGCTTTTTACTAAAACACAGGATTGAAGGATCCCTGGGTGAAATTGCACAACAACTTGGAACACTGGGCATCGGACAGGCAAATGTGAGCGCGCGTGATTTTGTGCTGCCGGCAGAGGAAACACGCAAAAAACTAAAGCTCAGGGACGGAGGCGCCTGCTACTTATTTTTTACCGGTAAGGATAAAATTAAAACCTGCTTTGTAACCGAAAAGCCGGCCTGATTATTTCTTGTCCGTATTGGCCCTTTTTACATACTTTTCCAGGGCAGACAGCATGGAAGGGCTGTCGGGGGCGGGCGCGGTAATATCCAGAATCAGGTTGTGCTCGAGAATTGCCTTCTGGGTGCTGTCACCAAAACCCGCAATACGGGTATCATTCTGCACAAAATCGGGGAAGTTATCGTACAGTGACTTGATATCGGCAGGGCTGAAAAACACAAGAATATCATAGAACACTTCGCGCAGATCACTGAGATCGCTGCTTACCGTTCTGTATATAATACATTCTTTAAAATTCAGTTTATGCTCCGCAAAAAAATCTGGAATACTGGGTTTGCGTATATCGGAACAAGGAAACAGAAACTTTTCCGATCCGTGGTTTTTCATCAGATTCAGAAAATCTTTTTCGGTGCCCTTGCCGTGAAACATTTTGCGCTTGCGTGGCACAATGTATTTCTGCACATAGTTGGATACATTCTCGTTGATAGAGAAATATTTGGTATCCTGCGGCATTTCCACTTTCATTTCCAATGCCATGGTAAAGAATGAATCTACCGCATTTTTTGAATTAAAAATGATGGCTGTGTACTCCGGAAAGCTCACCTTTTGTCTTCTGATTTCCTTTGCCGTGAGGGGCTCAATGTGAATAAAGGATCGGAAATCTATCTTGAGTTTATATTTTTTGGCAAAATCCTCATAGACATTTTTGCCGACTTCCGGCTGGGGCTGGGTAATGAGAATGCTCTTTACCTTTTTCTCTCTTTCGTTCATGGAGTCTGTGAGATACTGAAAAGGGTTTTAGTCAGAATTGCATGGGGCAAAACTTCCAGGGCGCAAAAATACAACATATTCGTAAATGAATAATTTTTTTCCCGAAACAAGTAAACCAATTGCACAAGCATTCTTAATAAAAACCATGCAATCACCATGAATACAAGGTACTTAGAGACAGGAAATTCTTTCAGCCTAGATGGATTGTAATATACAATATTTATAAGCAGAAACACTACAATAGCGGCCCATAAATCTACAGTAATCTGCTTTTGAAGCATGGCTCTTGAAACTTCGCCGGAGGCAAAAACAAACGATTGCAAACGCTGCGAAAAATAAAGCAAAACCTTCCACAAGGAAACACCAACCAGCATCACAAAAAAGAAAATAATGCTGTTCAATTGCAAAAACTGGCTGTAAACAGCAATTAAAAGACCTAACTGCGCCATTACGAAGGTAGAAATCAAGATACAAACAAAGCTCCCCGAAGTAAATGAAAGGGATCGGTCCATGATTAACTCATTAAAATAATAATGATTAAATACACCTCTGTACCGCTGATGAAGTTGTTTGGGAAATGCGGCTCTGTAATACACGAACAAGCCAAGCACTATAAGAGATATAAGGAAAAACCAGAATTTGGCCTGTCCCACGCGGTAAAACGCCTGATGCGCAAACGGGTCAAACGGATTTTTCACCCTGGGAAGTACTGTTTTATTGACCTTAATGGAAAATCTCGACTTGAGTGCACTGTAGAGCGTATCATCTTTGAGACTGTCCAGAAAGCGGTTCTGAGCCCGTTTCTGGGTATCTCTGCCCTCTCTGCGCTCTGTGCGTACTATTCTTTTGCGCTTTTTTTGGCTTTCGGCAACTGAAGCTTGCGCGACTGAAACCAGCGTAAACAAAGCCAGCAGTGCAATTAAGAGATTTTTACGTTTAAAAAGCATTGCTTAGTCCCAGATGAAATTTAGCATCACGCAGCGTAAATCCCTGACCTTCATTACCCAGCGCCCATGCAAAGCTAAGAACTCCGGCTCCTGTTTTCAGCCCACCCGCCAGCCCAAGGCTGTAAATTGACTGAAACCTTTCCTGCATGCGGGTTTCATTACGGAATACAGCCCCCGAAATAAAGGGAGCAACAAATCCGGACTCGCCGGCCATGAAGCGAAATTCTGCATTGGCCATGTGAAAAGCGTTCGCAAAAATACGTTGCTCATTGAACCCGCGGATAGAATTTATTCCTCCCCAGCGAGACAATTCTGCAAAATTGATACCGGGCGCCCTGTATTCCTCGCCCTGAAAAGACAAATACAAAACCCAGTTTTTAAAAACAGGTTGAAAAAATGCTCCGTTATACCGAATTTTAAAGGTGTTTTGCCTCAGCTTTCCGGTTCGTTGAAAACTGTCATACAGGTTCTCTGATACCCCTTCAGCATTTTTCCATACCACCGATGAAACACCTGCATCCCGCAGCCAGGTGCGGCTTCCCACACCGGCCTCCAACCTGAATGACCAGCCTTTTCGGGGGAAAAACACAACCTGCAAATTCACTTTTTCTAGCGCGGCCGTGTATGACGTGGCCCTGCTGGGTGCATTTTGCGGCAAACTGCGTCGGGTTTTTACAAAAAATGTATCTATGCCCAGCCCTGTGATATCCGTGCGTTCCACACCCAAACTCCAGCGCCATTCCCGTGAAGCAGGAAACCGCAGCACTGCACTGCGCCTGAAACGCGTGTATACCGTATCATATTTTTCCAATCCAAAATAAAAACCCGTAACAAACGGAGATCCCAGCAAATACGGCAATTCTGTACCTGCAAACAGCTCCTGTGAACGTGCCTGAAAACGACGCCACCTCGAGTAAAAGGAAACTCCATGGCCAAACAAATCATAGAAGGCGGCATCGGCTTCGCCGGTCAAAACAGGCTTCAAGTTTGCCTGTGTTGCCAGCCCCAGCAAACCCGACAAACGATCGCGCTTCTGGCGAATAACGGAGGGGTCCAGTACAAACCGGCCATAATAAAATGAAGGAATTACCGCACCCTTTAAAGCATAACCGTCTACCGCAAGCATTTTGCTTCTAAATCGCTGAATTTCATCTTCATTATAGGGCATTCCGGCCTCAAATCCACCAATCTTTCGGTAAAAATAGGCCGACAACCGCAAATCATTGCGGCTAATGGAGTCATAGAGACAAAGAGGACCCGCCGAACGGTCAGCCGAAACATAAACAACACTTCCCCTTGCGCTGTCGGGCACGCAGCGGGCAGTGGCAAAAGGATAACCCGTTTGCAGCTGTAACATCAGCCAGCTGTCGAGATATTGAATGTATTCCCGCGGAGTAAACTGTTTGGAGTTTCCGGACTCATGGAAGACAAATGGCTCTTTTACCCTTGTAATCTCACGCACCGTTCTTTGGTCTCGGGTATTAAAAACCCCTTGCATACGCAACGAGGCCGGCACATTCTTTGGAAAAGCGCTGTCTCCCCTCTCATTTTCTGTTTTGAATTTCAGAACTTTAGCCGGCACAAACTTAAGTCCCGGGACTGCAAAAGCCCGTTGTGCCTGCAAGGCAGCCAGTAAGAATATGAAATGAAAGTAGCGCAACCGGTATTGTGTGCAAATTACGAACTTTGCCATGAATTGTCAGGACTTTATATTCATATTCCGTATTGCCGAAAAGCCTGTACCTACTGCAATTTTCATTTTACAACGGGCAGCCGGTACCGGGAACAATTCACTGAAATCCTTCAAATGGAGTATAATGCCTGCCTGCCAAACTGGCCTGATGTTTGGGAAACAATATACTTTGGGGGAGGCACCCCTTCCCTGCTTCCACCGCAGCAACTGGGCAGTTTTATAGAACATGTGGGTAAAACGCGCGGAATTTCAACCAATGCCGAAATCACGCTGGAGGCCAATCCGGAGGATGTGACACCACAGAACATCCAACAATGGAAACAGGCCGGCATTAACCGAATTAGCGTGGGTGTGCAGTCGCTCAGCGATTTGGAATTGGAAGCCATGAACCGGGCTCACAATGCGGAAACTTCACTCACTGCAGTTCAAATGCTGCTGGATGTAGAATTCAGGTCTGTAAACCTGGATTTGATTTATGGCAGTCCCTGGCTTTCAGATGAAGCCTGGGAAACTACCCTGAAGTGGGCTTTCAACTGCGGGGTACAGCACATTTCGGCATACGCGCTGACCGCAGAACCAAACACCCGGCTGCAAAAGGATATAGAGAGCGGAAAAACCGGAGAACCGGATGACGAAAAACAGGCCCGCCATTTCCTGCTTCTGCAGGATTACGCCGCTAATAGCGGCTGGCTGCATTATGAAATCAGCAACATTTGCAAACCCGGTTTTGAAGCCCAACACAACAGCAATTACTGGGAAAATAAACCATACCTTGGATTGGGCCCTTCTGCACATAGTTTTGATGGCAAACGCACCCGGCGCTGGAATGTCTCAGACAACCGGCTGTATGTCACCGGCATTGAAAAAAGGCAACCCGTTTTTGAAGAAGAACTGCTTAGCGACGAAGACAGAATCAATGAAATTATCATCACCCGCCTTAGACTGACAAAAGGCCTTGACATAGGTGAAATTGGCGGAATAAATGCTGAATGGTGGAAACAAAAACATGCAGTTATTTTGGATTTTTTGCAAAAAAACCTAGTATTAGTAGAAGATAATCATATAAAGCTAACAGCACAGGGACGTTTATTTTCGGACGCAATAAGCAGAGAAATAATGATTTAAAATTTTACAACTTCCTAAATCACGCAATATCTATGGGCGTTTCTACATTATTACCACACTATTTTATACTTTTGTTTAACATTTGGAGCAACGCTCCTGTAAAAAAACGTGTCTATCACTAAAATCAATAACCTAACATTGCTCATAATATGAAATTCAAATACTCCCTGCTTATTGCCTGTTTCGCTCTGCTTTTTGGTAAAAATCATGAACTGAAAGCCCAAAACCAATATGGCTGGACTTTTCGAACAGAATGCTTAACAGTGCTGGCGAGCAACAGCGGCAAGCCAGACAGTTGCCTCACCGTGACCTGGCAGACTGCCGGATCAACCTTTAGCGGAAACAGCCTGACTTACAAGTTTCCCGCCAGAGGCACGTACCAGATTTGCATGAAGTTGAAAAGCAAATGCAAAACATGGGACACAATTATTTGTAAAGCTGTAACCGTAGACACTTGCGCAACCAACCCTTGCCTGAATTTTAAACCGGATTTCACCTGGAAAACCGATTGCAGAACCGTGAGATTCCTGGCCACATCGGGCATGAGCAGCGCCACAGGGGTTACCTATTCATGGACCTGGGGTGACGGCAGCACAGGCTCTGGTGCGAATCCAACCAAGCAATATGTAAAAGATGGAGTATACAAGGTATGTCTTAAAGCTTCCTGGAAAATTCCCGGAACCAACACTGTTTGTAACAAGGAAATATGCAAGGAAATAAAGGTTGGCTGTAACAACCCGTGTAATATCAAGGGCGAATTAAAGATAACCTATGGCACAGGTGGACAGATTAAGTTTGATGCTTCCAGCAATACAGGTTTCTACTACACATGGACCTTTGGTGATGGGAGCACCGGTAGTGGCCAAAGCGTTACAAAATGGTATAAAAAACCTGGCACCTATGATGTTTGCGTTCGTATATGCGATAAGACACAAAAATGCTGCACCACTATTTGCAGAAAAGTAGTTATCGAAGAACCCTGCAGACTTCAAGGTGGTTTCTCATTCAAAAATACGGGAAGTGGCAGCTTTAGCTTTAACGGTTACAGCAGCGACAAAGGAGCTTCCTATTCATGGAGTTTTGGCGATGGCACGTCGGGCACAGGATTAAATCCTAAAAAAACCTACCTGCGCAGTGGAACATACAATGTATGTGTAACCATTACATCTGCTGACAAGCGCTGCAAAATTACCATTTGCAAAAAAGTAGTGGTGGAAAGCAAGCGCTGCTCGTGGAGTCAGGCCGGATTCAATATCACGAGCACTTCAACCTGTGCCGTAGTAAAACTGGAAGCTTATAACCTTCTTGATACATGCATTTCTTACCAATGGACCATAAACGGTGCATTGGTTGACAATGTCGGCGGTCGTTTGAAAACCGTTACGCTCCCTCAGAACGGCACCTACACGATTTGTCTTAAACTAATTAATAAATGCAGAAATTGCGATACTGTCATTTGCAAATCAGTGAATGTTTCCTGCTACAAATCGCCGTGCAACTGGGCAAAAAGAGGTGCAGGATTTACAGCCAATGTTAAATGCCCGAATCTTTTACTGGAGGGCAACAACCTGAACAGCGGCTGTGTAAAATATTCCTACACCATCAGCAATATGAATAACGTACCGCTAGCCACCTTTAACGGTCGTGTACAAAGTATCGGATTTAACAATAATGGCGATTACAATGTTTGCCTAAAACTAACAGACACCTGCCTCAAATGCGATACAATCATCTGTAAAAAAGTAACCGTAAACTGCACTCCATGCAAAGCCGTTGCCAAATTCAGGGTCGACAGTGTAAGTAAAAAAGGTATCGTTTATGTAACTAATCAAAGTACCGGGGCGTTTACCTACCTATGGAACTGGGGCGACACAACTACAAGTTCACTTCGTTCCCCAATCTATAAAGTGTACAAATACAGTGGTAGCCGCAATATTTGCCTAACCGTATGGGATACGGCAGGAAAATGCAGTACCACCTTCTGCATAACCGTCCAGGTTATCAAATCCAGGTCTTCAGAACCATCTGCACAAACCACAGGCAGCTTAAACAGAATTGAGGTTTATCCCAATCCTGCAGACCAGACAACTGCAGTAGTATGGAATGGAGCATTTACAAAGCTGTCGGTGTATTCAACTTCGGGCATGCTGGTTTATCAAAAAAATGTAACCGGCAACCACACAGATGTTCCAACCGCAGACCTCCCAACCGGTATCTACACACTGCAACTGCAAGGTGTGGATGGAAAACAAACAAGCCGTTTGCTGGTAAACAGAAACCCCTAAACCCTTCATTGAATTTAACAGAAAAAGCAGGCAAACGCCTGCTTTTTCTGTTAAATTAGCGTAAATAATGTGATATATATCGCTTTTATTCGTTTTATTAGCAGTAATTTTGCATCATCAATACACACGCTATGCAACGTAAAACCAATAACAATATTCTTGTCCCCACCGATTTTTCAGATGTCGCCTCGAGTGCTTTAGGCCACGCTATTAAAGTTGCCCAGATTTACAAAAATGAAATCACCCTGCTGAACATCGTAGATGAAGGATTGTTCGGGGGGATATTCTCCGGCGGAAACCAAACCGAACTTGTCAAAGAAGCAATTCAAAACAGGCTGAACAACATTGCCGATGAGGTAAAATCCAAACACGGCATTGCGGTACACACCCGCATCGGTTCCGGACGTATCTATAAAACCATTTCCCACATTGCCAACGATGAAAACTTTGACTCCATTATTATGGGAAGCCACGGTGCCAATGGTCTGGAGCAGGTAATCGGATCAAATGCCAGCAGAACCATTCAGAGCGCTGAAGTGCCGGTTGTGGTTGTAAAAAACCATTCTGTGGGAGAAGGATACAAAAAAATTGTTATGCCCATGGATCTTTCCATTGAAAGCCGTCAGAAAACAGACTGGGCGATACATGTGGCCAAAAAATTCAATTCTGAAATCCATGTAGCCTACCAGGGAAGCAGCGACGAATTTACCCAAAACCGCATCAAAGCCAATATCAAGGCGGTTGAAAACAAGCTGTCTCAAAACGGGGTAAACTACAAAGCCGCTGAGATTGAAGACAAATTGCTGGAAAACTACGCGACAGAGATTATGAATTATGCTGAAAAAGCCAATGCAGACCTGATTCTCGTAATGACCGATCTGGAAGTTGGATTAACAGATATGCTTCGCGGCACCTACACCCAGCAGATTGTAAACAGAAGCAATACACCGGTAATGTGCATCCACCCCAAGGAAACCGGTTTTACCTACGATTATTAATCACGTAAGATTTATATGAAAAACCCGTCTGACTGACGGGTTTTTTTATGCTTTAAAAGTCCAGAATTACGCCAATGGTAGGCAATACAGTGCCCGATGTATTGGGAAGAAAATCGGCTCTGTACTGCAGCGGATTCGCGGGATCGGTGATAAGCGAACCGTCCGCATTGCGTGCCGCCACCAGCGTATTGGGGCCTACATACTGGGTGTTGAAGAAGTTCTGAATATCGAGATACAGGTTCAATGAACTTTTTCTGAAGTACCAAACCTTATCCACCCTAACATCAAACTGATTAAAATCACCCACTCTAAGGGTATTCAAACGGCGGTAATCGGGCAATGCCTGCCCTACCACATCCCAGCTGGATCTGGACAGGGAACGGTTTGTGTCATACGGCGTAAACGGTCTGCCTGTGATAAACCGCCACTTCACACCCAACTCCCAGTTGCGCTTCAGTTTCATGCCACCGGTTAGCACAACCGTGTGGCGGCTGTCCCAGGCGCTCGCCACCAGTTTACCCGATGGATCTGCAAAACTGCTCCAGCAAAGCGTATAGCTGGCAATACCATACAACCCTTTGCGGCTGCGCCTTTGTACCAAAAATTCCATGCCGTATGCCCTGCCCGTTCCGTTGGATATCACAGGTTCATTGCCCACAATCGCAAAATCACCGCCCAGATTGCCCAGACTGATACCTTCGCGCAGCGCTACAGGATAACGTTGATATTGCTTATAGAAACCCTCCAGGGTAATTTTGGTTTCGGGTCCGTAATTGTACTGAAAACCGGCAGCAGCCATGCTGTTCCGCAGGTACTGCAATGTATTTTGATTGGCAAGCCTTCCTGAACTGTCACGGTAGCCCATCAGCGTGTAGGCAGGCAACTGGTGAAATCTGCCCACATTGGCATTGAAAAACAATCCGTCTGCAACCGGCAAAGACGCCGACAATGAAATTCCCGGCTGATTGAGCGGATTACGGGTATTTTCGTTGTAGCCCGAGCCATCGAGCCTGAAACCCATGGCTACCATGGCGCCGGAAGCAAAACTGCGGTTCCACTTGCTGAAGACATTGTATTTCAGCAAGTTCAAATCACCCCTAAAATTAATGGTCTGAGGACCCACAGGCGTGCTGATTCTGTTAAATGTGCTGTTTCCATATTGCGCGAATTCGAAGCCACCGCCATTCATTACAGACCATCTACCAAAGCGGCGAGACTGCTCATATCGCAACTTATTTTCTTCCTCGGTGCTGCGGTAATCCAAAATCTTCTTGGAAGGATCCGATTCATCGTTGTCTTGAAATTTGGTGCTGATGTTGCTCAGCATATTCCGGCTCAAAAAAACCTGGTGCTTGGCTTTGCCAAAATAAGTATAGGAAGCACCAATCATATAGTTCCATTGCTGGTAATCCGGTATGTAACCGAGAAGATACTGGTTGGTTTTGAGTTTAATGGAATCTGTAATTCCGTCGTTTACATTTGTGTTAATGCGGAAATAATCTACTGCTCCCAGCATCACCACATTTAGTTCTGATTTGTTGCTAAGCTTGGTTTTTACTTTGGCCTGATAATCAATAAAATTGGGCAAAAACGGCAGTTTAAGCAAGGTAAATAAACCCTGCAGATAGCTTTGGCGTGCCGACACTATAAAGGTGGTCTTTTTCGATTTGCCCAGCGGGCCATCGGCCGTGAAACCCAGATCAGAACTCCCCAGGGTAAAGCGAAACTTGGGCTTGTCTGTATTTCCGTCTATTTGTCTGAAATCAACTACTGCACTCATACCATTGGCATAGTTTATGGGAAAAGCACCGGTGTAAAAATTTACTTCCTTGATAAAATTTACATTTAGAATTCCAACGGGACCGCCAGTACTGCCCTGGGTCTGAAAGTGATTGATGACAGGAATTTCAAATCCGTCGAGGTAAAACTTGTTTTCAACCGGCGAACCACCGCGAATCACAATATCATTTCTAAAGCTTGGAACACTAATTACACCCGGAAGCGATTGTACAATTTTACTAATATCGCGGTTACCGCCCGGATTTCTTTCTATTTCGCGGATGCTCAGTGACTGAGCCCCCACCGGACTTTCTGCCCTGCGGGTCTGCAAAGCGCTGCGTGAAATGTTTACGGTGCCAATGCTTCTGCTTAAACTCTCCATACTAATCTGCACAAACGGACTTTTATCATAGGTAAACAGCATTTCGGCCGCAAAGGCATCGAAATAACCCTCCCGGGTTGCACCAATCACATAAAAACCGGGTTCAGCAAGCTCTAAAGCAAAGTTTCCTGCAGAATCGGACTTCCCGGAAATGGATGTCTTTAGAATTTTCACCTCAGCCATGGCAATAGGAGCATTTGTGGAAGCATCCTTTACAGTGCCTTTAATTATTATGTTTTGTGAAAAAACAGTTGTGGCTATAAGACACAAAGTAGAAACGATAGCATAACGCATAAAAGATTAAACAAAAAAACCTTGAAAAAGTTCAACAAAAACAGCAAAATATATCCATTTACAGAAAAAAATACGGGCACTGAGCACATGCAGGCTTTTGACCTTGGTCAGTAAACTCAGGACTTTCAGACTTCAACTTTGCAGCTCAACATTTAATTTTTTTAATCATGAGCACATTAGCCACCACCACCGCCCGGATGTTTCCGGCATTCACCTCCCTGTGGGAAGATTTTCTGAACAAAGACCTGCTGGAATGGGACGGAGATTTAACAGCCACTACCCCATCGGTAAACGTTAGGGAAACAGACAAAGACTTTAAAATTGAACTGGCTGCACCGGGCATGAAAAAAGACGATTTCAACATTGAACTTCAGAACAACGTTTTGACCATATCTACCGAGAAGAAAGAACAAAAAGAAGAAAAACTGGATGGAAAATTCCTAAGACGTGAATTTAATTACAAAGCTTTTCAACGTTCGTTTGCCCTACCGGAAAATTGCGAAAAAGACAGTATTAAAGCCACGTATACGGATGGAATCCTAAACATCAGCCTGAACAAGAAATACGTGGAAGCCATTACCACTTCCAAGAAAGTCCAGGTAAAGTAAAAGTCTGCTTTTAGTGACAGAAAAATCCCTCTTTGCCGAGGGATTTTTTATTTTCAGCCAAAATGTCGGTATTTTCATCATTTCCTTATTTGGCTTACATCTTGTAATATGTAATTTCGCAGCTTATCCCATGATTGGAAAACTTATAACCGGACTGAGTAATATTTTCGGCGGAAACAAAACCGACCGTGACCGCAAGGAAATAGAACCCATTGTCGTAAAGATAAACGAGCATTTTGCTTCCTACGCCACGTTGAGTAACGATGAACTTCGCAACAAGACCAATGAATTCATTCAGCGAATCAATCTTCACCTGACTGAAATTGACGGCAGGATTGCCGAAACGCGCGAACAGCTGAACCAAACGCCTGAAGACCAAACTGATGTGAGGGACGGACTTTTTCACGAAATAGACGAGCTGGAAAAGAGCCGTGACGCCAGCCTGGAAGAGATACTGGCAGAAATATTGCCGGAAGCCTTTGCTGCCGTAAAGGAAGCTGCACGGAGGCTGACCGAAAACGAAAAACTGACTGTTACCGCCACCGACCTTGACCGAGAAATTGCCGTTAGTCGTGGCCATGTTGAGATACAGGGCGATAAAGCCATTTACAGCAATGAATGGACCGCTGCAGGCGGACAAATTCGCTGGAATATGGTGCATTATGATGTGCAGCTGATAGGCGGCATTGCGCTGCACCGCGGCAAAATTGCAGAAATGGCTACGGGTGAAGGTAAAACCCTGGTAAGCACGCTTCCCGTTTACCTGAATGCCCTGGGCAAACGCGGTGTACATTTGGTTACCGTAAACGACTATCTGGCCCGACGCGACTGTGAATGGAACGGCCCGCTCTACAACTTCCTGGGGCTTTCCGTAGATTGTTTGGAATATCATCAGCCTAACAGTGCTTCGCGCCGTAAAGCCTATCTGGCAGACATTACCTACGGGACCAACAACGAATTTGGTTTCGACTACCTGCGTGACAATATGGCGCACAGCCCCGAGGAGCAGGTGCAGAAAAAACACCATTTTGCCATTGTGGATGAGGTAGACAGCGTATTGATTGATGATGCAAGGACACCACTGATCATCAGCGGCCCAACGCCGCACGGCGATGACCAGCAGTTTGATGCACTGAAACCCAGAATTCAGAAACTGGTGGAAGCGCAGAAAAAATACATTGTAACGGCACTAAACGATGCCAAAAGGCTAATCAGTGAAGGGAACACAGGAAGCAAAGAAGGCGAAGGCGGACTCGCGTTGTTGCGCGCCCACCGTGGTTTGCCCAAAAACCGGGCACTGATAAAATTCCTAAGCGAATCAGGGGTTAGAACCATTTTAACAAAAACTGAAAGCTACTACCTTCAGGATCAGCAAAAAGAAATGCCCAAGGCCGATGCCCCGCTTTTCTTTACCATTGATGAAAAAACCAGCAGTGTAGACCTCACAGACAAAGGTATTGAACTCATTACCGGTGCCGGTGAAGACCCAAATTTCTTTGTATTGCCCGATGTGGGAAGTGAAATCGCAGAAATTGAAAGAACCGCTGCCGATGAAACGGAAAAACTGCGCCGCAAGGATGAACTTATGCGTGAGTTCGCCATCAAAAGCGACCGTATTCACAGCGTGCAGCAGCTGCTGAAAGCCTACACCATGTTTGAAAAGGATGTGGAATACATCATTCAGGATAACAAGGTAAAAATTGTAGATGAGCAAACAGGCCGTGTGCTTGATGGACGTCGTTACAGCGACGGTTTACACCAGGCCATTGAAGCCAAGGAAAATGTGCGGATTGAAGCTGCTACGCAAACCTATGCTACCATTACCCTGCAAAACTATTTCAGAATGTACCACAAGCTTGCCGGTATGACGGGTACGGCAGAAACGGAAGCACAGGAATTGTGGGACATTTATAAACTTGGCGTAATGGTTATTCCTACAAACAGACCAGCTATACGCAAGGATTATGAGGACCAGGTTTACAAATCCATGCGCGAAAAATTCAATGCGGTTATAGATGAAGTGGTAAAGCTGCAGGAAGCAGGAAGGCCGGTACTTGTGGGAACTACCAGTGTGGAATACAGCGAATTGCTGAGCCGCATGCTGACCATGAAAAAGATTAAGCACAACGTGCTGAATGCCAAGCAGCACCAGCGAGAAGCTGAGATTGTGGCCGAGGCCGGAAAACCCGGTGCTGTTACCATCGCAACCAACATGGCCGGTCGTGGTACGGATATTAAAATCGGAGATGAAGTAAAAGCAGCAGGCGGTTTAGCCATTATAGGTACCGAACGCCACGACAGCCGCCGTGTGGACCGACAGCTGCGCGGACGTGCCGGACGTCAGGGAGACCCCGGAACTTCCAGGTTTTATGTGAGCCTTGAGGATGATCTGATGCGCATATTCGGTTCGGAGCGGGTGAGCCGCTTTATGGACAAATTTGGATATAAAGAAGGCGATGTGATTGAACATAGCTGGATGACCAAAACAATCGAGCGCAACCAGAAGCGCATGGAGCAAAACAACTTTGGTGTGCGCAAACGCCTGCTTGAATATGATGATGTGATGAACAAGCAGCGCACCAATATATACAGGATGCGCCGAAACGCCCTGTTTGGCGACCGCCTCAGCATCGACCTGAAAAACATGCTCTACAACTGGTGCACAGAACAGGTACAATCAGCCAAAGACGCCGACAGCTATGAGCAACTTGAACTGGAAGTAATTAAAACGCTGGCTTCAGCCCTGCCTTTCGATCAGCAAACTTTCCAGACTACCAAAGAAGAAGCCCTTATCGAACAGCTGTTTGAAAGTCTGACCAAACATTACCAGGATAAAAACGAGCGATTGCGCATGCAGGCGCTGCCTGTTTTCCGTGGTATTTTCCAGGAACAGGGCGAGAAAATTGAGAATGTTTTGGTTCCCATGACCGATGGTATCCACAGCTTCCAGATAGTTACGCCCCTGCAAAAAGCCCTGGCTTCGGATTGTAAGGAGCTGATTCATGAACTGGAGAAAATGGTTACCCTGCAGATGATTGATGATGAGTGGAAAGAACATTTGCGCGAATTGGATGAACTGAAGCAAAGCACCTACAATGCCCAGTATGAGCAGAAAGATCCCTTACTAATTTATAAAATAGAGAGCTTTGAACTGTTCGGTCAAATGCTGAACCGTTTGAACCAGCGTGTGCTGGGACTGCTGTTCCGCAGTGAAATTGAGAGCGGTGACCGCGTAGAAGAAGCCAGGGTAAGCAAAAGAAAAGAGGAACCCAAAATGAAGACGGGACGGGAAGAAATTGGTGGTGGAAATATGCCGCAGGATCCAAGTATGCCGCCACCCCAGCCCGAACATCAAGGTATTCCGCAATCCCCCATTCGCAATGAGCTGAAAGTGGGCAGAAACGACCCTTGCCCTTGTGGAAGTGGCAAGAAATTTAAGAGCTGCCACGGTAAGGACTAAAACGGCTTAGTAATGAGTAAAAACGAGCCTGAAAAGGCGCATTCAGATTATTACTTCGACAACGGGTACCTGGTTTTTACGGAATATTATCTGACCAAACGGGGAATATGCTGTGGCAACGGCTGCAGGCATTGCCCGTTTGAACCAAAACATGTGAAAGGCAATCGTCATCTTAGTGACACTTCTACAACTAAAGATAAAAATGACTGATTGCTGATGCTATTTTTCAGCCATTGTCAATTAACTTTGATTGATGCGTAACCTGAAAACACGTTTAGCGTCCCTGATTTTTCTAGCATGTTTTTCAATTCATGCACAGTCTGTTAAATTGATTGACAGCGGTGATCTGCCTGTTGTTTATAAAATAAATGGGCGAATCGTCTATTTTAATCAAGGCAGGATTTATTTCTCAAATGGAAATTTAGCTCAAACTGCCTCGATGACTATTGATCAATATGATGCATGGTTTTTTAAACGCGGTGTTAAAATAAACAATGGTCAAAAAGATCAATATATATGGCACGGTAGCCAAGGAAGGCTAATAAAAACGGATGGCACATTAAAAGGAAGCGGCATTTTTCTTGATACCGGTGGACATCACTTTTCTACCTCAAAAACTAAGTTATACTATTCCATTTATGAAAAGGTATTTGAAACAGATGGCACCAAAGAAGGCACAAGATTAATTATAAATGACCTTCACTGGGACAGCCAAATTTTCGAAGTTGTTTTTTATAATAAAGATAGCTTCATCATTTATCTAGCTAAACACGATAGTACGCTGTGTCTTAAATCTACAAACATCCACAATCTAAAATCTGAGATTCTTATAGACAGCTTAAGCCCCTATTCTCTGCACTACACAACCATTTATCCATTTGCGGATAAGAACTTAAGTCCTGTAATCGTTTTAAAGAAAAATGAAGAAAAGCAATTGTATTTGACCGATGGCAGAAGAAACAATACGCGATTTATAAAGCGCGTTAGTGAATATGAGTATAATTATCCCTTAAACAAAATAGCAAGGCTAAACGACACATTTTATTATGTTTCAGGCTATCCTATATCATACCTTTGGAAATTTCACAACCAAACCAACAGCCTTATCAATCTATTTCAGCTATCAGGCGGTGGAGCGATTGAAACCCGAATGGGCGATTACATCCAAATCGGTGTCCTCAGCAATCAATCCATTGTTGTGCCAGGCTATTCCAAAGCCAATTCCTTTGAACTATGGCATTCGGACGGCACCGCACAAAACACCCGAATGCTAAAAGATATCAATCCGGGAAAAGACAGTTCCATACCCCGCATTTTGCTAACAGCTAATAAAAAGGCTTATTTTAGGGCTACTACACCCGGTGCCGGCAGAGAACTTTGGGTCACCAACGGAACAGCCATCGGAACACGAATGATTAAAGATTGTATTCCGGGTCCTGCGACATCCTTTCCGGACCAATTTCTAGGTTCAGGTTCTTTTAAATCATTTACTATCTATGGCCCGGATTCCTTTATGTCTGATTACAGAATTGTATTGGGACTAGACACACGCAATGATTCCGTATATTCATATTCTGATTTAGCCAGAAACCCTCAAGGTTTATTACATTACATTTATCGAAATGACTCACAGATTGCCATTTACTACCTAAATAACAATGGCCCTGAAATAGTTGTCACAAGTCTTGATAAGACCAAAGTTCAATATCTCACTTTCCCTTGTCAATTGAAACTATCAAATCCCCCCGGAAAAACAATAAAAATTTCTTCAACAGATTGGGTTTTCCTAAAATTCGCAGACAACAATAATGGCACACCCAACAAATTATGGTGGTATTTTGTTGGACAACCATGCATAGAGGATCAGAAGCTATTAATAAATCCAAACCCTGCTTCTGACGAACTTCGGGTATTATTTGAAACTCCACTACCTAAAAACGCTGTACTCCGTATTTACAACATTTTGGGGCAATTAATTCGGGAAGAAAAATTGCCTGAAAACATGCCCATGGGATGGCGTATTTTCGATATCAGCAACATAAAAACCGGTTCTTATCTTATTCAGGTAAAATCTGGCAGTGTAAATAAATCTGCAAAATGGATTAAAATCTGATGAAGAATTTCGCAAATTGAAGCCAAAGTTCAAAAAACACCCCCCCCCTTAGGTTTTGTGTACAAAATGTAAAAACCTTTGTGAGGATTGGCATCCGTTCCACTTCATTCAAAGCTAATTTCGCCCCGTGGATGTCAAAATAAAATCTGCGCTGATTTCTGTTTTCTACAAAGACGGTCTTGAGCCCATCGTTCGTGCACTACATCAAAATAATGTAACCCTTTACAGCACCGGAGGAACCCAAAAATTTATTGAAGACCTGGGTATCCCATGCACCGGAATTGAACAGGTTACAGGCTATCCCAGCATTCTGGGCGGCCGTGTTAAAACCCTGCATCCAAAAGTGTTTGGGGGAATCCTTGCCCGTCGGGAAAATCATCAGGACATGCAGGAAATTGCGCATTACGACATTCCCATGCTTGATCTGGTCATCGTGGATTTATATCCCTTCGCAGAAACCCTGAATGCCGGCGGTTCTGAGCAGGAAATCATAGAGAAAATTGACATCGGAGGGGTTTCCCTTATCCGCGCTGCAGCCAAAAATTTCAACCACAGCGCCATCATCAGCGATAAGTCAGACTACCGCTGGTTTCTGGACAAATACACCGGTGGCAACGGTTTCCTGAATATATCCGAAAGAAAAGAACTCGCCCGCAGGGCTTTCAATACTACAGCCAACTACGACCGTCAGATTGGCGACTGGTTTGGCGGCGCCAAAAATTATCCTTTGCGCTACGGCGAAAACCCACACCAAAAGGCCGAATTCAGGGGCAACCTGGAAGCTATATTTACCAAGTTACAGGGCAAGGAACTCAGCTATAACAACCTGCTGGACGTGGACAGCGCCCTCTGCCTGCTGCGCGACTTCGATAAAAACCAGGGTGTAACCTGCGTAATTGTGAAGCACAATAATGCTTGCGGCGTAGCAACCCGCGCTACGGCAGAAGCGGCCTGGGACGATGCCCTGGCCTGCGATCCCGTTTCTGCGTTTGGTGGAATTCTGGCCATTAATACCACCGTGGATGAGGCAACTGCCAGAAAAATAGATACACTGTTCTTTGAGGTGCTGCTGGCCGAAGATTACACCCCTGAGGCTTTACAAATTCTTCAGGCAAAAACCAACCGGATTTTGCTAAAAACACATCAGGGCGCATTCAAGCAACAACTTATCAGAACTGTGCTGAACGGCGAACTTGTGCAGGACAGAGACAACGGACTTGCCACAAAGGCAGAAATGAAGCCGGCCACTACCCTTTCCCCCACGGATAGTCAGTTTGCGGATCTGGAATTTGCCCTGAAAATTGTGAAGCATACCAAAAGCAATACCATTGTGCTGGCAAAAAACAACCAGTTGCTGGCCAGCGGCACCGGGCAAACCAGCCGCGTAGATGCGCTGAATCAGGCGATAGAAAAGGCAGGGCGATTCGGTTTTGACCTGGAAGGCGCTGTTATGGCTTCCGATGCCTTCTTCCCCTTCCCCGACTGCGTAGAAATTGCCGATAAAGCCGGCATCAAAGCCGTCGTGCAACCCGGAGGCAGCATCAAGGACCAGGCCAGCATTGATTACTGCAATGCCAATAACATGGCCATGGTGATGACCGGTATGCGTCACTTTAAACATTAATCCCATGTATAGCCTGCTGCGCTTTTTTCTTTTCATGTTCCCCCCCGAGAAGGCGCACTATCTGGCCATGGATCTGCTTTCCATTGGGCTGAAATTGCCTGTCATCAGAATTATTTTAAAGCATCAATACCAAAGCAACACCCAACATCCTGTAACTTTTCTGGGTATCAATTTCCCCAACCCCATCGGCCTGGCCGCGGGATTTGACAAGGATGCCCGATGGCTGCATTTGCTGAAAAATCTGGGATTTGGCTTTGTGGAAGTGGGAACCGTTACTCCATTGCCGCAGGATGGCAATCCCAAGCCCCGTTTGTTCCGCCTGAAAAAAGACCTGGCACTTATTAACCGAATGGGATTTAACAACCAAGGCATAGATGCCATGGTAACTCGCCTAAAAAACAGACCGTCCGGACTGATAGTGGGTGGAAATATTGGGAAAAACAAGGTTACACCCAACGATAAAGCCATTGATGATTACCGCATCTGTTTTGAAAAAATCTATCCCTGGGTAGATTACATTGTGGTGAATGTGAGCAGTCCCAATACTCCTGGCTTACGAGAATTACAGGAGAAGGAATTTTTAACAAATCTGTTCCGTGAATTGCATGCGTTGAGAAGTCAATACGAGACGCAGAAGCCGATTCTATTAAAAATAGCACCGGATTTAACCACCGAAGCCCTTCAGGAGATTGCCGACACCGTGCAGGAATGTGGCATTGAGGGCATCATTGCCACCAATACTACCATTTCAAGGGAAGGTCTGATCTGCAGCAAAGAAACGCTGGAAGCAATCGGGGCCGGAGGATTGAGCGGAGCGCCTGTAAGGGAAAAAAGCAACGAAGTAATCGCACAATTGCGGCAAATGCTGGGTAAAGATTATCCCGTTATGGGCGTTGGCGGTATTTTCACCGCCAAGGATATCCGCGAGAAAAAAGCAGCAGGTGCTAATCTTTATCAGGTATACACCGGATTTGTATATCAGGGTCCGGGCATGGTAAAACAATTGCTTTCTGGTCTTTAACGAATCCGGGTGCGGTCTTCAAAGAAATCGATGTTCCCGGTGTAATACCAGCCGTCTTCAGCATTCCAAACCATAAAACGCAGGCAATACTGTATTTTACTCTTGGTAAAATAGATTTCCACCCTTCTAATCTCCGCATTTTTTGCGTCGAATGAAACCAGTATAGTATCCCTTTTGGCCCGCTGCAGGCTTATTTTCTGCTTTCTGAGTTGCTTGTAAGCCTTGCCGTAGGATTTATCTACCTTGTAACCATAATTCAGCCACAAACCGCGCATAATCTGCTCCTGCAATTCAGGATTCTGCTTTCTGAGCATGCGATAATAGACTGAATCGGATGCGGTAAATTCCAGCAGGGTTGTTTTCTTTCGGGAAGCCAGTTTGCTCCACAGCGTATCTGCCGCTTCGCGATAGCCGGAAAAGGATTTTCTTGGTAGAGTATCTGCCGTAAGTATGCGCTGACCCAACGAAACATTAATCATCAGTATTGTGCTGATAATTGACGTCACCAAACGAACTTTGCGCATCATTGTTCAAATTAACATCAAGTTTTCGTGAAAGCCAATCCCAAACACACCAATGCCCTCATCCATGCCGGAAGCCCCTACCTTTTGCAGCACGCCCAAAACCCAGTAAACTGGATTGAGTGGTATGATGGCTTATGGGAACAGGCCCAACGGGAAAACAAGCCCGTATTAATCAGCGTGGGCTACAGCGCTTGTCATTGGTGTCACGTAATGGAAAAAGAGTGCTTTGAAGACGAAAAAACCGCCGAGCTGATGAATACTTTTTTCATCAATGTGAAAGTAGACAGAGAAGAGCGCCCGGATATCGACATGGTGTATATGGATGCCTGTCAGCTAATGACGGGCCGTGGCGGCTGGCCGCTGAACGTTTTCTGCCTGCCCGATGGCAGACCCATTTATGCAGGAACCTATTTTCCGGTTGAAAAATGGCAGCAGGTTTTGTTGCAGATACATAGTTTGTGGGCCCACGACAAAGACAAAGCGCTGGATTACGCCACAAAAGTGATGGGAGGTCTGAAAAGCATGAACGATGTTGTTTCGGCTGGCACTTCTCAAATCACCAAATCGGAATTGCCCCCGCTGTATGAGAAAATGGCGGAAGGCTTTGACTGGGAAGAGGGCGGTGCGAACCGAGTGCCCAAATTCCCATTGCCCAATCAATATGAATTTTTACTGGATTATTACCTCCAAACCGGCAATGACGAGGCGTTGGACTTCACACATCTTTCCTTGTTAAAAATGGCCAATGGCGGTATTTATGACCACTTACGCGGCGGATTTTGCCGGTACAGCACCGACGGAAAATGGTTTGCGCCCCATTTTGAAAAAATGCTGTATGACAATGCCCAACTCATCAGTGTATACAGCCGTGCTTATGCTATTTCGGACGCTCCGCTTTACAAAGAAATTGCCACAGAATGCATTCAGTTTTGCTTAAATGAGCTGTATAATGACCATGCCTTTTACAGCGCACTGGATGCAGACAGTGAGGGCGTAGAGGGCAAATTTTATGTATTCAGTCATGCTGAATTGGAACAATGCCTAACTGTTGAAGAACTTGAATTTGCCAAAACCCTTTTTTCCTGCACAGAAAACGGAAACTGGGAGCATGGTCAAAACATTCTTTACCGCAAACAGGCACCTTTGCAGGTGCTGGAAGCCCTCAACATAGATGTAAGTTCCTACACGGCATTGCTAAGAACCGTCAAACAAAAACTTCGCAATTTTCAGGATTTGCGTCCGCGTCCAGGGCTTGACAATAAAACCATAACAGCCTGGAATGGCCTGATGCTAAAGGCCCTGGCGGATGCAGGCTTGTATTTTAAAAACCCTGAATACACTCAACGAGCCGAACAACTGGCAGCATGGATTCAGGAAAATCTATGGCAAAACCATGAGCTGTTTCGTATTCATAGCCGCGGAAAAGCCGGTATTTCTGCCTTTTTGGAAGACTATGCCTGTTTAGCGGAGGGTTTACTTTCCTTGTATTCATCCACCGGCAAGGCTGAATATGCTCAATTTGCCAAAACCCTTACCGAACAAGCCATTCAAAAATTCCGCGATCCTGAAACCGGCGTTTTCTACTTCACCTCGTCTGACGGTGAAAACCTGATTGTGAGAAAAACCGACCTCGCCGATGACGTCATCAACAGTTCCGTATCTGTGATGGCACACGTGCTTTGCAAGCTGGGAACTATTTTTCAAAAACCGGGCTTAACCGCCATGGGAACGGACTTACTGGGTTTTGTCAAAAAACAATTGATGGAATATCCCGGCTGGTACAGCAACTGGGGCCGACTGGCGCTGGCATCCACCGCAGGATTTATTCATGTTTCCTGCACAGGTCCGGGTTCGCAGGAGGCTGCGCAAAAAATGTGCTCCGTCTTGCCTGCCCATTCGCAAATTTCATTTGCTGAATCAGCATCTGATTTACCCCAGTTTACCGGTAAAAAAACCGATACGCTGCATATTTATGTTTGCCTGGGAGAAACCTGCCTGGAGCCTGTGCACACTGCCGAACAGGCTATTGATATGATACAGGATCTGATATCGCTTAATCAGTGACGCACCAAAAGTGAAACCTGCTTTGAACCTTCGTTAGTGATGCATCTCAGAAAATAAACTCCGTCTGCGAGGCCTGCCGTTGAAATCATCACATCGCCCTCATGGGTGTTGTATTCAAGAACAATCCGGCCTGATGATGACAGCATTACAATTCGCTTCTCCCCTGCCATTCCCGTTTCGAGTATTGTTTGACCCGAAGCCGGATTGGGATACAGGCGCATCGTGGTTTTATTGACTGCGTTTTTCTTCAGACTCACATCCCATAATCTGGACTGTGTTACCGATAAAATGCTTCTGTCTTCATTTTGTCCGCTGAGCGCCAGAAAAGCTACTACACTCATATCAATCGGCTTGCCTGAAACAAACACATCGGTGCCTTTGGGTAAATACTGCGCTGTACCCGCCATAAACTCCTTTCTCAACAGTTTGGGAAACCGATAATTCATGTTCCATTCAAAACTATCGCCCGGCTTTAGTACGCTGCCACCGGCTATTATGGGTGAACCCCACACGCCTGCTGGTGCTGAAACCAGCACATTGCGGTGATAGTATCCCACCAATGGACTCGACTTACCCTTGAAAGTACTGCCATCTGCAATCAGGTATTTGTTGGCAATCTGCTGGTCATAGGCCTGTCCGTTTCCGCGGATATTGTCTTCCACCACCACACTCCCAACACGAACATCTGCCTTTGCTACATAATCAAGCATTTTAGCCTTTACCTTCCATGAAAGTAAACCCTGTGTATCCAGTTGCAAATCGCTCACCCGAATATCCGCCCAGCGCTGGCTTTGCAAAGCATTGCGAACGGTAGACGTCCAAACGGAGGTTCCCTCTGTTCCAATCTGCTGATTTGAAGGAATGGAAGTTCGCTGCACGATTGCAGACGGGAAAGAATCGATTTTATCGTTTACCAGAGAATCCGCCTGCAACGCCATGCCATCGAGGGTATGATGCGCAATGGCAATTACGGTATCACCCAGCTGTTTCTTCATTTTTTCCACCACGGCTTCGGCAGGCGGACAATCAGCACACCAGGCTCCGGTAGCATATTCCAGCAGCACCCTTGACGTTTTCGGCGCATTGCCTGAATAAACCGTTGTATGCGAAGTTGCACTGTCATTGGCGGTATTGGGTTCCGAAGCACCATTTACATGGCTAACCCAAACCTTTACATTCAACAAGTCACCGGGAGTGACCGCAGCAATGCCCGCAGGTGCTGTAAGGGTATCGAAGGAACCGGATGATGGTAAAATAGTTAAACCACTGAAATCAAAGGTCTGAACAGTGCCATTGTTTACCGTGTAATTTAGTTTCAATGAGGTTACAGCCTGTGAGCCTTCATTTTTTACCACCACTTTTACTGCATTGGTATTTCCCGTAACGGTCAAAACCGGCAGTTGAAAAGCAACAACAGCAATATCGGTAACCGGCTGTGTTCCATAGGTAAATCGGTAATAAAAATTGTCTTTATACGACTCCCCCAATGGCAAATTGGAAATATTGGGACTACCCGCAACCATGGTAGCATTGGTCGCAGAAACCTGAATTCCCGGTGTATGTTTTGGAGAAACAAAATCGCGCACCGCACCGTGATTCATGGAAACCAGATAAATATTGTGTGTACCTTCCTCCAGTACCATACTCCAGTAGGTGTAAGACAAACTATCGCCCGGGGTGCTCATGCTGTAAAACTTCACCCAAAACTGTCTGTTTGGCGGATTACCAAAGACTTTGCAGATTACCTTATCATTATTGCCATTGGCACCCATACCCCATAACGTGATGGTTTTGTTGGGTAAATTATTGCTTGGAAGAATTTCAGGCCCGGTAAGGGGAGCATTCGCGGCCAGGGTATCAAAGGTAAGAAAGCCGGTACTGCTAACCTTGAAATGGGTTACGGGCTGTCCGGCAAAGCGAAAATCAAAACCGATGGGCAATGCCTGTACACTGGAATAGGAAGGCTTTGCGGCAGAATCCATGATAAGCACCCAGCCACCGCCATTCTCACTTGCCTGGTCATTTTCTCGGTTGAGTCCACCGGGATTGCCCTTCTGGGGCATCTGATAAAAATAAGACTGGGCAAATGCCGAAGTACTGAAAAATAATATTGCGGAAAGAATACCCTGTCTCATCGTGTACTGCAAATTACGGCAATAAACCGTAGTCTGCCAATAACCATCAAAGGGTTTTCACTTCGTTCACCAGCTTCTGCAGACTGTCTTTGGCATCACCAAAGAGCATTCCGCACTTGCTGTTGTAGAACAATTCATTTTCAATTCCTGCATAGCCTGATTTCATGCTGCGCTTAAGCACCACAATCTGCTTGGCATTTTCCACATCCAGGATAGGCATGCCGTAAATTGGGCTGGCGGGATCGGTTTTGGCCGCAGGATTCACCACATCATTGGCCCCAACTACCAGCACCACGTCTGTGGTAGCAAATTCAGGGTTGATATGTTCCATTTCAACGAGTTTATCGTAGCTGACATTGCTCTCTGCCAGCAACACATTCATATGACCCGGCATACGTCCGGCAACAGGATGAATGGCGTATTTCACCTCTACCCCTTCCGCTTCCAGCAGGCCTTCCAGTTCATGCACCACATGCTGTGCCTGTGCTACCGCCAGGCCATATCCGGGCACTACGATTACCTTTTGGGCATACTTCATCAGAATAGCCACATCGGTTGCCTGCACTTCGCGCACGGTACCACCTGATTTACCTGAGGGGGCAACAGCACCTGAACTGCCACCTACCGCGCCAATCAGCACGTTGGTCAAACTGCGGTTCATGGCTTTACACATCACAATAGTGAGAATGGTACCGGCAGAACCCACAAGTACACCGCCCATCAGCATTACATTGTTGTGGTATAAAAATCCGCCGCAGGCAGCAGCCACACCGGTGAATGAATTCAGCAATGAAATCACCACAGGCATATCGGCTCCGCCGATAGGAAACACAAATAACAAACCATAAACAGATGCCAGTATGATTACCAAATAAAAATACAGCATGTTGCCATCTGCTGCGGCACCGAAGTTCATCCATGCGGTTCCTGCAATGGCAATTAGCATGATGATATTGATAAACTGCTGGCCGGGAAAATGAAAATCACCCAGTTTACCACTGAGTTTGCCCCAGGCCACAATGCTTCCCACAAATGATACTGTACCAATAATTAAACCTGCAATAATGGCAAGGTATTCCCCTGTGGGCATGGTAGCAATGGAATCTCCCTTAAACTTCCATTCCAGCAAGGAAATAAGGGCAGCACACAAACCACCCATTCCGTTAAACAAAGAAACCATTTCGGGCATTGCCGTCATTTGTACACGCTTGGCCATAAGCCAGCCCACCAGGGTTCCAACGCCAATAGCAGCAGCTATCAGGCCGGCATTGTTCACAATATGAATGCCTTCTTCAGCATGCTTGAAAAACATAATTCCCAAAACGGCAAACAACATGCCTGCTGCCGCTACCAGATTACCTTTACGGGCGCTATCGGGCTTACCCATCATTTTTAAACCCACTACAAAACCCAGTGAGCCCAGCAGAAACAGTACTTCCTGAATATGCTTCATGACTTGGCTCCTTTCCCTGGCTTCTTCTTAAACATTTCCAGCATGCGATCTGTCACCACAAATCCACCGATAACATTCAGGGTTCCTACAATCACACCCACAAAACCCACCACCAGACTGAACATATCATCTTCGGCAGCGTGACCCATCACATAAATTGCGCCAATCAATACAACTCCGTGAATGGCATTGGCACCGCTCATGAGTGGCGTATGAAGCACGCTGGGTACATGCCCGATTAATTCAATACCCACAAAAACCATGAGTATTACCAAATATATCATGGAGATATTTTCTCCGATGAAGTTAAATATTGTGTCCATTTGTTGTTTGTTAATTGTTTATTGGTTTAATAGTTTATTTATTCTACCTTTTTACTTATGATTTTCATTTATCATAATGCTGATTTTGATTGTCAGCTAATCTCTTTTTTAAATATTTAACATTTCCATTTAATAATAGAATGCTATCATTGATATCCAAATTAAATTTCTTTAATTGTTCTGAAGAAATATAACTTTCATCCTTTGCTGTAATGAGATGGTCATATAACTCTACAAGGGAACCACGGGCATGAATGCAAAACCTGATTTGATCTTTGAAATGAAACCGACCATAACCCTCCGCAATATTGGCAGTAACAGATCTGGAAGACCTGATGATTTGATCTGACAGACGATAACGCTCTGATTCCGGAAAAGATTTTATTAACTCTGATACTTTCTTTTTTAATTCATGTGCTGATTTCCAGCAAGTTAAATTCTGAAAATCTGACCATCCATAATTGACAACCGACTCTGCAACTAAATAACTATTCATATATAAATTTTTAAACATACACTTTTAAACAATTAAACAAATAAACCATTAAACGCCATGGAGAACTTTTCCCTCATGACAGATTAAACATCCCGCCACTATCTCATCCGCAAGATCCAAAACCAACTCCGATTTCGGGGCAATCAGCTTCATCAATTCCACGAGGTTTTTTGCGAATAATTCACTGGCGTTAATGGGCAATTCAGCGGCCATATTGCCTGCTCCTACGATGCGAACTCCATTCTGATCTACTACCTCATAAGGCTTGGTGTAAACACAGTTACCTCCCTGTTCGGCGGCCATATCAATCAATACAGACCCGGGCTTCATCATACCTACCTGTTCTTCGTCAACCAGAATCGGTGCTTTGCGTCCGGGGACCAACGCAGTGGTGATAACCAAATCAGCCTGTGCTAAGGATTTATTAACAGCTTCACGCTGTTTTGCGCGGTACTCTTCAGTTGCTTCCTTGGCATAACCTCCTTCTGAGCCTACTTCTGCACCTTTAACTTCAATAAACTTACCTCCCAAAGATTCTACCTGCTCTTTGGTTTCGGGGCGAACATCCGTGGCTTCCACAACGGCACCCAGTCTTTTTGCGGTAGCAATGGCCTGTAATCCAGCAACGCCTACTCCAAAAATCAAAACGCGGGCCGGGGTGATGGTTCCGGCGGCTGTCATCAGTAAAGGGAAAATCTTGTCCAAATGACCTGCCCCTTTGATCACTGCCATATAGCCTGCCAGGTTGGATTGTGAACTGAGTACATCCATCGCCTGCGCCCTGGAAATACGCGGTATTGCATCCAATGAAATGGCGGATATCTTTTTTGCGTTTAGTGCAGAAACCATATCGGAATTGCTGCGGTGATAGAGCAAACTGCAAAGAAGACAACCTTCCGGCAGGGCAGTGATTTCCTCTGCTGTTGGCGGATTAATTTTCATAACAATCCGCGCACCTGCGAGTACATCTTTTTGGCTGCCAACAGAGGCACCGGCATCTGTGTATTGTTGGTCGCTGAACCAGCTGCCTGTGCCGGCCCCTGTTTCAACAGAAACTTCCAAACCTTGCTTAACCCAGGCGGCTGCCACCTGGGGCGAAACGGCAACCCTGTGCTCACGCTCGCGGGTTTCTTTTATTATTGCTATCTTCACAACAGTTATGAATAACCATTGCGAATGTAGGTATTTGCTTATGGATTGTCAAATTATACGGGCTAATTAACCCGATATATTTATTAAGTTAAATTATTTAATAATGCAGCAACGTAGCTGGAATACTGCCATTAATTTTAACGGTATAAAATCCTTTGGGAAGCACAGAAATTGAAACAGTTTCATTGGCATTTACACTGCGATTCAGCACACATCTTCCTGCACCGTCAAATACTTCCAGTTTTCCAGATAGCTTCACAGTTACCTCGCCATGACTGGGATTGGGATAGAAAAACAAATTCTCACGGGCAATTCCTTGCGTGGAAAGACCATACTGTATACTGATGGCATTGGGCGCCGTAGTATCATCCGATCCGAAATTATTGGTTGCAACCAATGATACATTGTACAATCCGGCCTGCCGGAAAACCACGCGGGGATTGCGACTGCTCGCGGAAGTTCCACCTACAAAAGAAACACCTGCAGTGGGTGTTATCTGCCAGTTTAAACTGGTGGCAAACGGTTGGCTTCTATCCGTAAAATTGAAAGTATCCACAGTTACGAATCCTGAGGTTTTACTGATACGGAAGCCTGCCCTGGGTCTCAACGGACTCACTATCCCCAGATATTTATCGCGGTAGCGAATTTGATTGGCGGTAAAATTGCCTCCGTTTTCGGTACCGGTAATTTCCAGTACCGGAATCTTTTCATCTGCACTCAGCCATTTGTAGATTACCTGCCTGCGTGGAATGGGTACGCGACCAAACTGTGTAATTAGAGAATCTGTTCCATTGACCAATGTTTTTACCCGCAAAACACTTGGATAGGTTTTGTATGGCGTGGTGATACTTCCCCAACCATCAACCACATTGGTTCTCACACCTGCTTGCACGAACGTGAGGATATTACCCGGAATCACAAACCTGAAGTTATATGTTGAAACATCCGAATCTCCATATTTTAAGGGAAACTGATAGATTTCATCATCATCTTTATTCTGTGCTGCAAGCGGAAACCCCTGGTAAGAATAACCAATGCCTTCCTGCTTGAAAACGGTAGCGTTTTTGGTATAAAACGAATAAATATTTTTGAGCATAACCGGTCCTGCACCCAGACTATCCGCTGTTTTTAGGCCAATCTGATTAAAGAAATAGAGTAAATAGGGTGTACTGTTTGCTGCCGCATAACGATAGATATCCTGTCCGTTGGGAACAAGTTTGCTGTAATCCCATGTCTGAGAAGCCCCTTTTTGCTGAATATTTAAATTCACTCCTGCCGTTGCAACTGTCGAATAACGAAGGGTATCATTTGCAGCGGGCATGGAAGTCTGTGTAATTGTTATCTGCGCATTTGCCATTCCAGAAAGTATGGCTGCAAGTGCTAATGCAATTATTCTCATATTTATATTCAAAAGTACGAAATTTGCAGCAATCATATTCATTTTTACCGTGCATTCAGACAACATCATTATTCGCAGCTACCGAAACGAAGATGCTGCGGCCGTGCTCGGAATTTATGAATACTACATTTTAAATGGACCCTACACTTTTGAAATTACTGTACCGGAATTAGCAGTATTTAGTTCCAGACTTAGAGACATTTCAGCGAAGTTTCCGTTTTACGTTTTGGAAAAAGGGGGCTTGGTTTTAGGCTACGCCTATGCCTGCGCTCACCGCGAGCGTGCTGCCTATCGATGGGCCGTGGAAACTTCCGTATATCTTGAGAAAGAATTTACCGGCAGTGGCTACGGTAAAATCCTGTATGGCAAACTTTTAAAAACCCTCAAGGACAGGCATTTTACACATGCTTTTGCTCTGATAGGGCTGCCCAATGAAAAAAGCATTCGTCTTCATAAATCCTGCGGTTTTACAGAACAAACCATACACCAAAAAGCCGGCTGGAAAAATGGAAAATGGATAGATGTATGCTGGATGCGTGCACAACTTTCCGAACCTACTCAAACCCCTTCGGAGCCAATGTTTTGTCCATCTTCATAAAACATCGGTTATCGGCATTAAACACAATATCATCGATTTATTTTTTACCCTCGCTAAAATTTACGAATTTTGCAGGATATGGAATTTATCTGGCGTGCAAAACCCCTACCCTCCGAAGAAAAAGTTGCACGTCTTGCAGGGGAATTGAATATTCATCCCCACCTGTCAAGCATACTCATACAGCGCGGTATAGAAACCTATCAGCAAGCTGAAAAATTCTTTCGCCCAAAAATCGAAGACCTGCATGACCCCTTCCTCATGCAGGACATGGAAAAAGCCATTGAGCGCATCGATAAAGCGATTGCCAATGGAGAAAAAATCATGGTCTTCGGCGATTATGATGTGGATGGAACCACAGCCGTAAGTATCGTTTACAGTTTTCTGCGAAACAGACATACAGGCGACATAGACTACTATATACCGGACCGCTACAAGGAAGGCTACGGCATCAGCAAAATGGGCATAGATTATGCCGCCGAAAATGGCTTTGGACTGGTCATCGCGCTGGATTGCGGAATCCGTTCCAACGACTTGATTGACTATGCCAACTCTAAAGGCGTAGATTTCATCATTTGTGATCACCATTTGCCCGGAAGCACCATTCCTAAGGCTGCAGCAATCCTGAATCCCAAGCGAAGCGACTGTGAATACCCGTACAAAGAACTATCCGGCGCCGGCATTGGTTTCAAATTGATTCAGGCATTCGCCGAAAAACACGGACTGCCCCTGGATTCCATCATGGAATACATTGACATGGTGGCTGTGAGCATTGCCAGCGACCTGGTAGATATACGCGGTGAAAACAGAACACTGGCTTACTACGGACTGAAAAAAATCAATGAAAGTCCCTCTCTGGGAATACAGGCACTGCTTGAAGGATACCAGCAAAAAAGTTCACTGTCTATCTCCGATATCGTTTTTGGAATAGGACCACGCATCAATGCGGCCGGAAGGATAGCCGATGCAAAAGCTGCTGTGGCTGTGCTGATTGAAAAAGACTTCAACACAGCCCGCAAGCTGGCAAAAGTGCTTCAGGACAGAAACCATGAACGCAAAGAGCTCGATAATGACATCACCCGAGAAGCCATTTCCCTGGTGGAAACCAGCCCGGCATTGCTTGCAAAGAAAAGTACAGTTCTGTTCGGAAATCAGTGGCATAAAGGGGTTATTGGAATTGTAGCAAGCAGGCTCGTAGAACAGTTTTACAAGCCTACCATTGTTTTTTCAGAGAATGACGGCATGCTGACCGGCTCCGCACGCAGTGTAAAAGATTTTGATATTCATGAGGCCATTGGTGCCTGCAGCGATGTGGTGGAGCAGTACGGCGGACATAAATATGCGGCCGGTTTGTCCATACGCACCGAAAATTTTGAAGAATTTGCAAAGCGTTTTGAAGATATTGTCAGGCAGAAAGCCGATGGTGTGCCAACCTTGCCTGAAATTGAATACGATTTACAGATTGCGCTCAGCGATATCAATACAAACATGTTGAATATCGTAAACCAAATGGCTCCTTTTGGACCCGGCAACATGATTCCGGTCTTCCGCAGCAATAATCTGCATTCCAACGGCACTGCAAGGGTACTCAAAGACAAGCACCTGAAGATGATGGTTCACCAGCAAGGTTTAGGGCTCGACAGCATTGGTTTTGGCATGAGCCACCATATTCACACCGTTAGCAACCGGCAGGTATTCAGTGCCTGTTATTGTATTGAAGAAAACACCTTTAACGGAAGAACCAACATTCAGTTAAAATTAAAAGATGTAAAGGCCTAAATTTATGGACATAGAAATAATTATTTCCATTCTGACGCTGGTGCTGCTGGAAGCGGTGCTGGGTATTGACAATGTTATATTCATATCAATACTCGCAGCCAAACTACCAAAAGAACAACAACGCAAGGCACGACGCATTGGTTTAATACTTGCCGGCGTTTTACGATTGGCTTTGTTGGGCCTGATTACCCTAATCATGCAACTGCAAGACCCGCTAATCACCTTGCTGGGTAAGGGCTTCACAGGCAAAGACCTCATACTGATCTCAGGTGGTTTGTTTTTGCTTTACAAGAGTGTTGCTGAAATTTATCACAAAACAGAAGGCGAATCCGGGGACATTTCATCCAAAATAAAGATTGCAGGTTTTTCGGCCGTGGTATTTCAAATTCTATTAATGGATTTGGTTTTTTCCGTTGACTCAATTATTACCGCCGTTGGCATGGTTAAAGAATTATGGGTAATGTATGTTGCAGTGATTTTATCGGTGGTTATGATGCTGTTTGCTGCAGGTCCTATCAGCAATTTTGTAAACAAACACCCCGCATTCAAAATGCTGGCACTGGCATTTCTTCTGCTGATCGGATTTTCGCTGGTGGCAGAAGGTTGGGGACTGGAGATCCCCAAAGGATACATTTATTTCGCCATGGCTTTTTCTTTCCTGGTGGATATACTTCAAATGCGCATGCACCGCAAACCACAACCACCGGCAGAACTCAGGGAACATTACAAACCCGGAGAGGAAAATTTGCCCAAGGATATGATTTAAAATGATAAATTGCGGCATGCAGCGCCGCGATTTTCTTTCCGGTTCCCTGGCCCTGGCCGGGACAGCCCTAATCTCACCCCGTTTAACAGCCAATGAACTGCCTTCGCCACCCGATTGGGACCAAGGAGTGACGGATGAAAATTACTGGAACGCAGTCAGGGCTTTTTATACCAGACCCGAAGGTTTTATAAATCTGGAAAACGGCTATTTCAGCCACCAGCCGGCTTCCACAATGGCTTCCCATCAACAACGCGAAAAAGACATAAATACACGAACAAGCGTATTTATGCGAACAGAGCAACAAGCAGTTATAGAAAACGCGAGAGAGGCACTTGCTAACTTTCTGAAATGCGATACAGAAGAACTGGCATTGCTTCGCAATACAACGGAAGCCATGAATATTGTCATCATGGGCTTTCCATGGAAAAAAGGAGATGAAGTAGTACTGGGCAATCAGGATTACGGCAGCATGACAGAAGCGTTCCAACAGGCTGCCAAACGGTTTGGCATCGTACTGAAATACGCACAGGTTCCGCTCAGACCCCGCAACGAGGAGGATATTATAGATGCTTATACACGCTTGTTTACGAGGAAAACCCGGATGGTGCATCTCACGCACCTAATCAATCTTTCCGGACAGGTAATTCCGGTTGCCAAAATTGCTGTAGAAGCCAAAAAACGCAATATTACCGTAGCTGTTGATTCTGCGCATGCTGTTGCACAGCTTGAATTTGGCATCCCGGATCTTCAGGCTGATTTTGTGGGTGCCAGTCTGCATAAATGGCTCTGCAATCCACTGGGTTCCGGCTTTTTGTGGATTAGAAAAGAATTTATACCCCAAATATGGCCCCTCATGGGCGACACATCACAGCCAGTAAACAATATCCGAAAATTTGAACATGTAGGGACCCGCCCCATTCATACCCTGCAATGCATAGCGGATTCCATCGCATTTCACAATAAAATAGGAAGTGAACTAAAAGAAAAAAGACTGCGGTATATGATGCAATACTGGACCAGTAAGGTGGCCAAACAGCCGAAAGTACACATCAACACCCCATGGGAAGACACAGCACGTTGCGGTGCCATTGCCAACGTTGCCATTGAGGGATATACCGCCGGCAAACTTGCAGAAGTCTTGTTTTCAAAATACCGCATTTTTACGGTGGCTATTGAGCATCCTGCCATTAATGGCATTCGAATTACACCCCACTTGAGTAATACCATTGAAGATTTGGATGCCTTGGTTAACGCCCTCACCGAAATATCATCCGGCTGATTGATCTGGATCAGCCTTACTGCAAGTATTACATTCCTTCTTTGCGGCATCCATGAATGTTGTACAAAAAACCATTGCCGTTACCGGTGCCGGAAATGGCATTGGCAGGGCGTTAACGCTGCATCTGCTCAATAAAGGAGCCCGTGTGGCCTGCATAGACAAAGATGAAGAAGGACTGCAGAAAACCGAAATGGAAGCGGGATCGCTGGCAGTAAGGCTTTCCTGCCATGCAGTTGACATTACAAATCGGGAAACGCTTCCCGGATTGGTGAATCAGATTCTGCATCAGCATGGTTGCATAGACGGGCTCATAAACAATGCCGGCGTAATTCAGCCATTCACTACCGTAAAAAATATTGAAATGAAAGACATCGAAAGGGTCATGAACATTAACTTTTACGGAACCGTAAACATGATAAAGGCATTTTTGCCACACCTGTTGCCTCGCAACGAAGCCCATATTGTGAATGTATGCAGTATGGGTGGTTTTGTTCCTGTGCCTGGACAAGTATTTTACGGCGCTTCCAAAGCTGCTGTTAAACTGATGACTGAGGGCCTGCATTCTGAATTGAAAAATACAGGTATTGGCGTATCTGTTGCCTTTCCAGGCGCTGTAGCTACCGAAATTACATTACACTCCGGAGTTCCCCCGCCGGATATTCCGATTTCAAAAAAGAAAAATTACACCGCCATTTCTCCACAAAAAGCGGCTGAAGCCATTGTGAAAGGTATTGAGGACAATGCTTATCATATTTTCATAGGCAGCGATTCGAAATGGATGAACATGCTTTATCGCTTTAACCCCGAACTGGCTGCAAATATGATACAGCGAAAAATGCGTGATCTGTTGAAGCTGTAACCCCGTTACCTAACTTTTATAAATACACGCACATCGTATATGCTATCCGAAGCCTGAAAATACCCCAGTTCTTTGTAATGCTTCAGTTTTCGCATATCCGACAACGTCATGGGCGCATCTCTGCGGGCGTGAAAATTATCCCATAAAACAACACAGCTATCCGGCATCCAGTCTTGTCCAGGCCGCTTATCAATACTCCATATATAGAACGTTTCAGCATCTTCCGGCTTTGCCCAGGGATCCAGTCCCAAACGGGCATTCAGCCATGGCATTTGGTGCAGCAAAACCTTGTCATTTAAACCCTGCGTCGCTATAAATTTCAAAGCAGCATCCAGTTGCGGCTCGCCGGGAAAGGCCGCAACCGAGGGAGCCGACTCCCATGGATAGGGTGTTTTGTTTCCTGCATAGCTTCCCATTACAGATAAAATGATGGCTATGGCAATAAAAACTCTTCTGATAATTTTCACATCAACCGACAAAAGCTTATCGGATGCATATTGTGCAAGCAATGCCGTGAGTGGTGCAGTAAGAAGAAAAACCCTGAGTAAACCGTGAGAACCGAAAGATCCTTTGTACCAGATCCATGAATGGGCCAGAAAAAAAGCAATAAACATGGGCGCCACCAGCCAAAAGCAAAATCTGCTTTTTTCTTCGGGTGTTTTTCTTTGAACCAGATAAACAACGTGCGCAAGCAGCCAGGCCAACGCCAGCGCCGATAATGCCGTAACTGCGATTCCCCATATCTGTCTTTGTGCCCGTAAATAATGCCAAAAGTCACCATGCTCGATTTGAAACCGATTTTCAATTTCTGCCTTGAAATAGGGGTTGTGTGTCAATATCCAAAATGGATCCCCGGAAAAAACTCCGCCTGCCAGACTCAGAGCCAGGGTGCCGGAGAATAGCCATATCAAAGGTTTCCAGCGACTGCGGATTACAAAAAACAGGAGAACAACAGCCCACAGAATAATCCCTTCAGACCGGAAGAACGGAAACAGCGACACAAGGATAGCCGCAGGCACATAACGCAGTGATGCCAGCCAGTAAAGGGCAAGACAAAGCACAAATGCATTTAAAGGCTCCGTAAGCGCGCTGATGGTATTCCCAAATACAACAGGCTGAAACAGGAAAAACAATGAGGCTAGCCATGGCATTTTAAAATTCAGGCGACGCGCAGTTAAAAACAACAACCAGGCGCCGAAAGCCATGCAAAGAATGTTCATCACATAAATACCTTCTATACCAAAACGGGCAAACGGAACAGCCATCAAGGTAAAAAAAGGCTTGCCCCACTGATCGGCAAACAATTCCGGATGCGCCGGCGCAAACCGCGCATATAAGTAATGATTCCAGCTATCCTGTCCACCTGCCGGCCATTCGGCATTTAACCAAAACAAGCATTGCAACAGTGAAGCCAAGCCAATAAAGAGAAGGGCAATAGCCGAATTCTGCAAATTGGGGCGCACCGACTTCATTTCACGTGCAATTACTGCAATTTGTTCGAAATAAAAGGAATAAGGCCCGAAAAATCAGGTTAAAATTAGGATAGTTATGGTTTTTAACCTTAATACGTGCTGTGCACCAGCATCATGTCGTTGATGCGCTTTTCAGCGAGTTTGATGGCAGCCTGCTGGTTGTTCACGCTTTGTGCATCAGCCAGGTTGTATATATCAAGAATGGTCTTGTAAATATTTTCTGCCTGTGCCATGGCCTGCTCGCGCACATATCCTGTGTATTCGCTGTATACGTTAATTAATCCTCCGGCATTGATAACAAAATCGGGAGCGTATACTATACCCTTGGATTTCAGCAAATCACCATGCACTTTCTCATCTTCAAGCTGATTGTTGGCAGCACCTGCCACAATCTGACATTTCAAACGCGGAATGGTATTGTCATTCAGGATTGCACCCAGCGCGCAGGGAGCGAAAACATCCACATCCAGATCGTACATGTCATCACCGCTCACAGGAATAGCGCCCATTTCGGCGGCCTGTTTCAGCGCAGATTCATTGATATCGGCAACATAAAGGGTTGCACCTTCTTTTTTCAGATGCTCCAGCAAATGCATACCTACCTTTCCTATACCCTGCACAGCCACGCTTTTACCGCTGAGGCTGTCACTGCCCCATGCTTTTTTGGCAGATGCCTTGATTCCCATGTAAGTACCGAATGCAGTAACAGGCGAAGGATCACCGCCACCGCCCATAGATTCCGGCAAACCCACCACATGGTCAGTCTCCATATTCACATATTCCATGTCACGGGTGGTGGTTCCCACGTCTTCAGCTGTTATGTATTTGCCGTTCAGGTTTTCTACAAAACGTCCGAACTTACGCATCAGTGCTTCGCTTTTCGCTGTTTTGGGATCGCCAATGATTACTGCTTTGGCACCGCCCAGATTAAGTCCGGCAACAGAAGCCTTGTAAGTCATACCACGGCTCAGACGCAATGCATCACGCACGGCATCTTTTTCGTTGGCATAAGTCCACATGCGCGTACCACCCAAACCAGGTCCGAGAACGGTATTATGAATGGCAATGATAGCCTTAAGGCCTGTTGCATTGTCCTGACAAAAAACGATTTGCTCGTGTTGGGTAGATTCAAGCCCTGCAAAAAGATCAAAGACCGTAGCGGGCATATTCATGGTTTGAATATCAGCCATTTTTTAATGAGTTTGCAAAGATACAACCAAATGAATGAAAAACGAACGCTTTGCCACTTAAGGTGCGGATAGGACAGGTAGCTGGCGGGGCTTATACCTGGCGGCCACATCTGCAATTGCTTTAATATGATCCGGAGTTGTGCCACAGCAGCCTCCAACGATATTCACCCATCCTTCCTTGCACCAGCCTTCAAGCACACCTGCCATTCCCTCGGGGGTATCATCGTATTCTCCAAATTCATTTGGCAGCCCAGCGTTGGGATAGCAACTCACATTGATCCAGGCCACCCGGCTGAGCTCCTGGATATACGGACGCATCTGATCTGCTCCCAAGGCACAATTAAAACCTACTGAAATAATATCGCCGTGCGAAACCGAATTCCAGAAAGCTTCCGGGGTCTGCCCACTAAGGGTGCGGCCGGAGTTATCCGTTATGGTTCCGCTAACCATTACCGGAATATCCGAATTCAATTCCTCTTTCAATTCATTGATAGCAAATAGCGCTGCTTTGCAATTAAGGGTATCAAACACGGTTTCTACCAGCAATAAATCGCACCCGGCTTCCATCAGGGCCTGCACCTGTTCGCGATAAGCCACGCGCAGATCATCAAAATTCACAGCCCTGTAGCCCGGATTGTTCACATCGGGACTGAGACTGGCAGTACGGTTGGTTGGGCCTATAGAACCGGCTACAAATCTGGGTTTATCCGGATTTTTCAAAGTGTATTCATCCGCTGCTTGCCTGGCCAGCTTTGTAGCTTCCACGTTCAGTTCCCAAACCAAGTTTTCCATATGGTAATCTGCCATGGAAATAGCATTGGCACTGAAGGTATTTGTTTCCAAAATATCGGCACCGGCTTCCAGAAAAGCCCGGTGTATATCCAGAATAATTTGCGGCTGGGCAAGCACGAGCAGGTCATTATTGCCCTTTAGTGAATGTGCATAATCACTGAAGCGGGATCCGCGGTAATCCTCCTCCGTCAGTTTATGCTTTTGAATCATGGTACCCATGGCACCGTCAATAATTAGTATGCGCTCACTCAGAAGCTTGTTTATGGTTGTTGAAACACTCATTTTACAAAAGGTTTTAAGAAGTAAAACATGGCCCGGAAAGTCTGGTTTAAATATTCTCTTGATTTGATCCGGTTGTTTTTATCCAGCATCCGCTCCACATCTGCTTCGCCGTATTTCAATCCGGCCTTGCTGAACAGATACAGAGGCGAAACAGGCTGTTTGTTTCTTGCAGAATCTGTATAATAAAACTGCGCATAATCCCCTGAAAGCTGCACCCCATGCCCGGTGGATTTCTGCCAAAAAACAATCTGACAATCCCGGTCATACAATTCCTGCAGCGCTGCCACATTGTAAATACTGCTGTCTTTACGGGTAAAAACCTCACGAAGTGCCTGCTCTGCAAAAGCAACATCCGCTGCCGTATCAGACGGTATATAAAAAACACATGCTTTGTGTTTATAGGCAAAATACAGGTTTCTGGTTTTGGATTTTACATAGGTAAACTCTTCTTTATTGACCGGTGCTTCAATTAGATCTGCCGGAACATTGTCTCTGCAAAAAGCATTGAGTTTTTCTTCAGATGTTACGGTTAGTGCAGCATACCAACCTTTTTCGTCTGCAAAGAGCACAACATCCGTCATAAGATATATACCAGGCTGCCCGGCATCTTTCACATTGTGCAATACCGGCAGTTTAACCAGGGTATAGTAAAAACTGTCATAATACAGCGGACGGCTGTCAGCTGATTTTCTGGCCGCCTCATCCACACTTCTGCTTTGAAAATGATAAAACCAGTTAGCATCCTTCGGAACTATTAGCGGAAGATTGCTGCGGGAATGAACTCCGTATGCAAGATAAACCGCTACCACCGCTGCTGTTACGAGCGTTACGGAAATGAGCGTAATTACCCTGCGGCGAAACCCCTTGTCCTTTTGCATATCAACTGCAAAATAACATGCAGAACAACGCATAAAAAAGAAAAGGCCACCCGAAGGCAGCCTTTTTTTACGGGTTAATGAAATTTAGTTTTCAGATTTCTTGCAGCAAGGCTTCGCGCAGGATTTCTTTTCACCTCCGGCAGAGGCCTCGTGGCCCTTGCAACCGGCAGAAGCTGCGGCTTTGTCTTTGCAGCATGATTTAGCTGCAGGAGCGGCGGCAGCAGTGGTCTTTGCTTTGCAGCAAGATTTGGTTGCAGCTGTTCCGCTGCAGGATTTTGCAGCACCTGCACACTGTTTTTTCTCTGCAGCCTGCGCAGGAGCAGCAACAGCAGAAGCTGCTGCTTCATCTTTTGCAGATTCTACTGCCGGAGTAGCAGTAATAACAGGCATAGCGGTTTGAGCTTTGGCAGCCATCTGAATTCCGAAGGCGCACACAGCAAGAATGATTATCTTTTTCATATTTTGTTTTTTTAATTGTTCGTTATACAAATTTACTAAAGTCATGCCAAAATTGCAAGTATGGTTTCTCCGCCGGTAGTTTTTTGCCCTAAACTGACATTAACCTTACAGTCTGTTGGCAAAAAGAGATCTATTCTGCTTCCAAATTTGATGAAACCATACTCCTGGCCCTGGGCTGCTGTATCGCCTTCATTGGCGTAGCAAACAATACGGCGGGCAAGCGCACCGGCAATCTGCCTGAACAACACCTGTACTTTAGGATTTTCAACCACCACGGTGGTTCTCTCGTTTTCTGTGCTGCTCTTGGGATGCCAGGCAACAAGGTATTTTCCCGCATAATACCGCTGATAAACAACCTTCCCGGAAATGGGATAGCGATTTACATGCACATTCAAAGGAGACATAAAAATACTGATTTGTTTACGCTTACCCTTGAAAAACTCAGGTTCTTCCACATCTTCAATCACAACTACTTTTCCGTCGGCGGGGGCAATGATGTGATTTTCGCTGACCGGAGTTGTGCGGGAGGGATTTCTGAAAAACTGCAGAATCAGCACGTACAATACCAGTGATACTATCAACAGCGCCCGGGAAATCCAACCGTCTCCCAACCATTCATACAGCCCAAAATTCAATCCACCCAGAAGCAGGGTTGAAAACAGAATAATCTTGAATCCTTCTCTGTGAAAAATCATAGGGTATTTTTAGAAAGATCCTCTCAGTTTAAGCGTGCTGGCAACTTTGTCTATTGCCACAACATAAGCGGCAATACGCATGTTTACCTTATATTTTTCCGAAGCAGCGTAAACATTGTCAAATGCCATTTTCATGACCCTGTCTGCACGGCGGTGCACACGCTCTTCTGTCCAGTAATAACCCAGTCGGTTTTGAACCCACTCAAAGTAACTCACAGTTACGCCGCCTGCATTGGCCAGAATATCGGGAACAACCAAAACGCCCTTTGCATTCAGAATAGGATCCGCATCGGCTGTGGTGGGTCCATTGGCACCTTCCACAATGAGTTTGGCCTTTATATCCGCTGCATTTTCTGCGGTAATCTGATCTTCCATGGCAGCCGGAACCAGCACATCACAAGGCAAGGTGAGAAGTTCTGCATTGGACACTTTAGAACCGGCAGTAAATCCTTCCAGGCTACGGCTGGGACTATTGGCCACATAGGCTATGGCTGCTTCCACGTCAATACCATCCGGATTGAAGTAACCGCCGCTGATGTCTGAAATTCCGACAATCTTTACGCCCAGCTTGGATATCAGTTTAGCAGAAATACTGCCCACATTGCCAAAACCCTGCACCACGCAGGTAGCATCGGTGGGTTTAATTCCCAGTTTGGCAAGCGCACTGCGGGTGCTTACCATCACACCACGGCCGGTAGCTTCTACCCTCCCCTGGCTTCCGCCAAGTACCAAAGGCTTTCCGGTTACTACACCCCAGCTGTTTTGTCCGCGGATTTTACTGAATTCATCGAGAATCCAGGCCATTTCCTGTTGACCTGTGCCCATATCAGGAGCGGGTATATCTTTATCTTCGCCGAAAACATCTTTCATCGCAAGGGTATAACCGCGCGTCAGTCTTTCCAGCTCTCCTTTGCTCATGCTGCGGGGATCGCATTTGATACCGCCTTTGGCACCGCCATAAGGAATATTGACCACAGCGCATTTCCATGTCATCCAGGCTGCAAGCGCTTTCACTTCATCCAGGTGCACGTCCATACTGTAGCGAATACCGCCTTTACTGGGACCCAGATGCACACTGTGAACCACACGGTAGCCTTCAAAAACCTTGATGGTACCATCATCCATGGTAACCGGTATATTAACGCTTACGGCCTTGTCCGGCACTTTAAGAACACTGGCGAAATTATCGTCCAATCCTAAAATATTCACTGCCTCATTAAAACGGCTCATCATGCTCTCCAGTGGATTATACTGGGGAGCCCCTTTGCTGCTTATGTCTGTCATGCTTTATTTTTAGTTGTTAGCGGGGCAAATTTAACCCTGCCATACTTGTAAACACTCAAAATGGTTCAAAATTATTCACACAATGAATCCATTGTCCAAATCCAATGCCACTAGCTATCAGCAGTTTCTGCCTTTTTCAGGGCAAAGGAAAATACACTGCCGGCTCCTTCCGTACTCATTACCTCAATGTATTCGCCGTGCGCATCCATGATATGTTTGCATATACTCAAACCCAGCCCACTACCGCCGCTCTCTCTGTTTCTGCTTTTATCGGCTCGGAAAAATCGTTCAAAAATGCGGGGCTTTGCTTCCTCAGCAATACCGATTCCATTATCTGCAACTTCAACGATAATTTTCTCACCCGTATCACTCAGCCTTATTTTGGTATAACCACCGGCCTTGCCATACCGAATGCTGTTCAACACCAGATTGGTAAGTACCTGCCTGATTCTAAATTTGTCGGCATGTACAATGTACTGGCCGGCACCTGAATATTCATACAAGGTTATCTTCTTCTCGCTTGCCTGAATTTCAAGACTTTCAGCAACCTCATCAGCCAGTTCTTTGATGTCAAAATCTTCGTGTTCCAGCCGAAGAAAACCACTTTCATATTTGGTAATCGTATCCAGATCACTCACAATCTGCACCAGACGCTGTGTGTTTTTAGAAGCTTTTTCCAGAAATAGTTTTCGGGTTTCGGAATCCATTTCATCCTCATCCAGAACATTGTCGAGATAACCCTGTATACTGAAAATAGGCGTTTTGAGCTCATGCGCCACGTTGCCTATGTAATCGCGGCGATAGCCTTCCAGCCTTTTCAGGTGTTCCATTTCTTCATTGCGTGCTTCAAAGAGTTTTTTCAGCGCTTCCTCTACATCTTTAACCTGCGAAAAATCGCGCTGGTTGTGGTCTTCTTTTTCGGTAGCGATTAGTTTTGAAAGAGAACGCAAAATCCTGCGCTCACGCCTGCGCCAGAGCAAACTCACAACCAGCGCACCCGAGGCGATTATTACCAGAAAAACCCAGAATAAATCAGCGCCAAGGTGAATTTGCATAATGCAAAGATAAACGATTACAATTAGCTCTTCCCAACGGCAGGTCTATTTGGCCGGATAACCCGCATCATACCAGGCTTTGAACTGATCTCGTTCTGCCTGCGACAACCCCGAAGGTGGCATAGTTTTGTTGAGGTAGACCTCCTGATAAATATGACTAATGTGCTTTTTTATCGAAGATTCATAATTATTTGCATCGTACGACCACGCGCCACGATTGGATCCGCCGGTTCCATGGCATGACTTGCAGTTCTTGTCGAACCAGGGACGCATGACCGAATGATCAAATTCAGAATCTGCAGATTTTTTGCAACGGCTAAGGCTAATGATACAGCCGGAGGCAAAGAGAAAGGCAAATATGATTTTTCTCATAAACAATCACAATTTACGAATTTTTTAGCAGATTTCCAAATTATTCGGTCACTGAATAATAAAACTCCGCATACTGATACCGCCGTACTCCACACTTTCGTAAAATGAATGAACGGACTCGGCCTTGCCGGCAAGCCCAAGACTATAGAGCATAGGAATGTAGTGATCCGGGGAGGGAACAGACAAAGTTCCTGACCTGCCCGCGCTTTCATAGTTAATGAGTTTTCGGTAATCGCCATTCTGCAGTGCACCTCCTACCCAGCCATCAAATTCAATAGCCCAGTCAAAAGCGGATTTATCCCCACTTCCCAGCATGGGAATGCTGGCTCCAAGATTGTGAACGATGTTGCCGCTGCCTATAATGAGCACGCCCCTGTCGCGAAGTCTGTCAAGCATTCCTGCCAGCTCAAAATGATGATGCATGGGCTTCCCCCAGTCAATGCTGAGTTGAAAACACGGAATGTCGGCCTTGGGAAACAGGTGCTTCAAAACGGCCCATGCTCCGTGATCCAGTCCCCAGTCAGCCGTGGGCTTTGCCTCGGGCAGCAGACCTGCAGTTTCGTTTGCAAAATCCGGTGAACCAACAACAGGGTACTGAACCTTATACAGTTCATCAGGGAAGCCGCCAAAATCATAAATAATTTCGGGCTTTTCTGCCACCTGCACAAAGGTTCCGCGGGTGAGCCAATGAGCGGATACGACCAGTACGGCTTTGGGTCTGTTTTTCTCCAGAATTCCGGCTCCCATAGCCTGCAGCGCTTTGGTGTATGGGTTGGTTTCAATGGCATTCATGGGACTGCCGTGCCCGATAAATAAAACCGGCTGACGGGTGGTGGCCGGCGTTTCGTCTATCCATTGACGTAAAATCTTTAAATCTGTTACCATACTTCCCAATGGAAGCGCGCATAACGAGTGGATGAATGTACGCCGCTTCATGTTTGTTCAAACAAATTTATGAACATTCAGTCAAAAATACAAACATTTTTTGGGCATGAACTGTGCAAAAGTGTTTTACAGGCAGCGTCAAAGCAGGAGTAAATTTGTGGTTCTCTATGCGCTGGCCTGACCAAAATGAACCTGACGATATTCCGCCGTATCTGGAAAAACTGAATGAACCGCAAAGACAGGCAGTAACCCATACCGACGGACCTGTGATGATTATTGCCGGCGCAGGCTCGGGCAAAACGCGTGTGCTCACTTTCAGGATTGCCCACCTGCTGAACAAAGGTGTGGATCCGTTCAGTATACTTTCGCTGACTTTTACCAACAAAGCGGCCCGCGAAATGCGCAACCGCATTGAAAACCTGGTTGGGCCTGCGGCCAAAAGCCTATGGATGGGTACTTTTCACAGTGTTTTTGCCAGAATACTGAGACAGGAAGCCGAGAAGCTGGGCTATCCGTCCAATTTCACGATTTACGATACGGATGACAGCAAAAGCCTGATAAAAAGCATTCTGAAAGAGCTGAACCTGGATGACAAAACCTACAAGCCGGGCATGGTGCTGGGGCGCATCAGCATGGCAAAAAACAACCTGATTACAGCAGCTGCATACAGCCGCAACGAAGAGTTAAACCAACAGGATAAAAATGCAAACCGTCCTAAGTTTGGAGACATTTTCGCTGCCTATTCCGAACGTTGTTTTAGGGCCGGGGCCATGGATTTTGACGACATTCTTATTAACACCTACATCCTTCTTGAAAAGCATCCGGATGTTTGCCACAAATGGCAGCATCGCTTTAAATATGTGATGGTAGATGAGTATCAGGACACCAACACGGTGCAGTACATGATTACCAAGCGCATTGCGGCAGTGCATCAGAATATCTGCGTAGTGGGTGATGATGCACAGAGTATTTATGCTTTTCGCGGCGCCAACATACAAAACATCCTCAACTTTAACCGCGATTATCCCGATGTGTTTACCGTTAAGCTGGAACAGAACTACCGGAGCACCAGTAACATTATCAATGCCGCCTCCAGCGTCATTAAAAACAACCGAAAGCAGCTAGATAAGGAAGTTTGGACCGCCAATGAAACCGGCGATAAAATCAAGGTGGTGCGCTCTGCCACCGATAGCGATGAAGCCCGTTTTGTGGCCCAGCAAATCATTGAACAAAAAAACCAGAAACACCTTCCCAACAAGGCTTTTGCCATCCTTTACCGCACCAACAGCCAAAGCAGAAGTTTTGAAGAAGCATTAAGAAGACAAAGCATCGATTATCGCATTTACGGTGGCACGAGCTTTTACCAGCGTAAGGAAATTAAGGACCTTCTCTCCTACCTCAGATTAACGGTCAACCCCAACGATGAAGAAGCGCTGAAAAGAATTATCAATTATCCCGCCAGGGGCATTGGCGATACAACCATTAACAGACTGTTGTTTCTGGCATCCGAAAACAAAGCGGGAATTTGGGAAATTGTAGCCAACGCCCGCAACTATCCTGATTTGGGAACCGGTGCGCCGCGGGTGGAGAATTTCGCCATCATGATGAAAAGCTTCATGGCCATGACCACTACGCACAATGCCTATGAGCTCGCCACGCATGTAGCAAAACAGACAACACTGCTCAAAACCCTGTATGACGATAAAACGGTAGAAGGCATCAGCCGGTATGAAAACGTGACCGAATTGCTGAACGGTATTCAGGAATTTACGGAAGATGACGAAAGTGAAAAGGACAAAACGCTGGCGAATTTTCTGGAAGAAGTGGCACTTTACACCGATGACCAGAAAGACAAGGATCCGGACCGCGACTGTGTTAGCCTGATGACCATCCACAGCAGCAAGGGCCTTGAATTTCCGCATGTGTTTATTGGCGGACTGGAAGAAAACCTTTTCCCATCGCAAATGGCATTGACCTCAAGGGCGGATCTGGAAGAAGAGAGAAGGTTGTTTTATGTTGCCATAACCCGGGCTGAAAAAGCCCTGACACTTTGCTATGCCAGCAGCCGTTTCCGTTACGGAAGCCTCACCCCCTGTGAACCCAGTCGTTTTATTGATGAAATAGACAACCAGTACCTGGACATGAACCTGGCAGGGCTAAAAAAGGAAAGTCCGCTGAATGCATTGTTCGAAAGGCGCGAAAACCGCCAAGGCAGCAGCAAAACGCCGGTTTCAACGTTGCTGGGAACAAATGCGACACGAAACACCAACCTTCCGGAACCAGACCCCAATTTTGAAGCCGGTGACATAAGCGGCCTGAAATCGGGAGATAAAGTTCAACACCAACGATTTGGCACCGGAGTGGTTAGTGCCATTGAGGGAGAAGCTGACAATAAAAAAGCAACGGTAATATTTGAGGGACTGGGGGAGAAAAAACTGGTGCTCAAATTCGCCAAGATGCGAATTATTGGATAGACGTAGGATCGATGGGGGCCGCCTTGCCATCACCTTTTGTCCTTCCCGGATCTTCGGAGCCAACCCCACGGCTTTTGATTCTGCCAAAAGTCAGGTTGATTCCGGTTCTGAAAGCCGCACCCCTTGCACTGCCGGGGGAAAACGGGGCCAGAAAATTCTCGGAGGCAACGTACATTTGAACAGCCCCTGCGTTAAATGCCATGCAAATACCCGGATTTAACCAGGCACGGCCGTAAAAGGTATTGTTGATATTGAGGCTGAACATCTTTACCGGTCGCCAGAACAAGCCGAGGGTTAAACCACCCATAAGGCGCTTATTGTACACATCACCGTAGAACAAGGCATTCAACTTCATGTTTTTACGCAATGCGTAAGATGCGCCCAGCATCATTTCTGTACTCAGCGAACTGCGGAATGACCTGCGCAGGGTATCCAATCCAAACAATCCGCTCAGCGAATCGGCAAGCTTGTCAAAGTATACATCTGCATTAATGGCTGTATCTGCAGATGATATTTTAAAACCATCGTAAACAAAAGTGGCGGCAGGGTTGGCAGACACCAGACTGGCGGTATTTTGGGTCCAATTAATAGAACCAAGGTCAATAAGGCCGGCAGACAGCTTCAATTTATCGGTTGCTGCATATTCTGCGCCGAAATCCAGTCCCCAGCCGTTGTTTTTTATACCTTTCACAAACCCTGCAGCATTGAGAAAAGGTCCATTAACATCCTGCGTAACAATTTCACCCAGAGAACTTGCCACATTCAATTCAAAATTGGAACTTACCTCAAACGCATAATCATCCGGGCGGGTGCGCACTTTTAGGCTTGCTTCCTTCAATTCTGCCCTGCTGATACCCTTTAGGTACTTTATCCTGATGCCGAGTGTTATTTTATCCGATAGCCGGTAAGCATAGCCCAAGCCGAACTCTCTATAGTGGTAAGCATCTGCGCTGAACCGAAAATCAAAGGTTTCGCCCAGATTAGGCCCGCCGTTTCCATCAATGATAAACCGAAACAAATCTTTGGGATAGCCGAATTTAAAACCTGCCTTATCGGTCACATTAGCAGAAAAGAAATGCTTTTTTGCCCGAAATCCAAAATGAGCCCAGGTCTGATCGGCCTTAATGCTCAGGTAATTCTGACGTGAAAACACATCCAGCATTGCATTCAAATCCAAAAAATTTCCATTGGGTTTCACTACAATGGCATTGTTTATCGCATTCAGGTTAAAACCGCTGTTGGTAGCCTGCAACCCCAGGCTGTTAAAGCCCGGAAAGCCCATAAACCACTTGCAGTCGGGCAGCAGTGCAGGATTGAGAGCGCTGCGCTGTGGCAGGCTTTCCATGTGATACAAACTGAAGTTTTGCTGGGCCGCCAACCAGGATGAAACCGAAAGCAGGACCGCAAAAAGACCAGAGCGTTTAGAATTCTGCATCGGCTGATAATTTAATTTCTGCACCCAACTTAAATTTTAGTTTCTGGTCTGTGGTAATCCGAACCGGCACAGGGCTGCCGTTGATGCTTGATGTGGGAATCCACGCCCGTGTTCGCAATCGTTTTGCCTTAAGAATATTGGACAGCCGCGGTTTATCTACCACCAGCTCCCACTGCTCAACATAAGGTGATATAACGTTGCCCCCGGCATCCACATTGGCCTGTTTTAACATGTATCTGAAGGGCTGAAACAGCGAATCCAGCATCTTGTTGGCAGCATCAAGAAAAAAACACTGAACCCCGACACCCAGCGGAATCCCGTTTTCAGCATTCACTTTGAATTTGATCATTTCAACATAGTCGCCTTCCTTTCCAATACCCAGATCAAGATCGGAAGTATCTTCCAGCACCAGGTCTTTTGTGCTTACCGACATTGGCAATTCAACCGACACGGTCAGTCCGAGTGTGCTGTTATCCCACACAAAACCGCGCCCAAGACCGGGAGACGCTCCCACCTTGTATGTCAGATAGTGAGGCTCTGTGCGCATCACGGCTGCAACATTGCTTCCCGAAGCTTTTGTTATGTAAACAGAATCTGCTCTTCGGGTTTCTGCACCTCCGTCTGTTGCGGCGCCAATGCTGCCCGATGCATTGTATGCGGTTACCGGAACAGGCGACCCATTTTTGTCTACCAGCGAAAGCTGCTGTATCTGATACTGCGATTGAAAACCTGTTCCGTTATTGAAATGAACCTTAATTCTGGCATCTTCAAAAACGATGCTTCCTTTTAAAATATTGACCGAAAAGAGCGACAAATTAATGGAATCCTGCACATTCAGGAGGCTAGGCTGTCCAAGAAAACCATATAGCTTTCTGAATTTCAAACCCTGCGTAGACAGGTTGAGCTGCAATTGCTCACTGCCACCCACAGCGCCCGATTTGGTCATTTCCCATGAAACCTTAACGCGAATCTGATTAAACCCCTGATTGCCTTTGGAAAGATCGAGAGATTCAATATCGGAAACATTGTGAAAAGAACTGCGGCTGATGGGACCACCACTGCTCCAGGCTTCAGAAAGCAACACCGGCGCACCTGTTTTTTTCAAATCAGGAAACTCAATGGTCACTTTGCCCTGATGCCCTGTAGCTGCAGCAATATCGGCCGTAAACACCCCTTCTTTCAGCCAGATAGAATCAAACTGTAATCCGCCACCGGGCGTTAAGTCAAAAACAAAATTGCGGACTACCGTTACCGTACCGGAGCTGTTTAACGCACTCAGTTCGGCCGCAGTAGGCACTACATTGCCTGAAAAATTGCGATCATAAATCGTGTACAACGCCTCCCCTTTTTTAGAAAAATGCTTTTTGTCGTAATGAACTACCAGGGTTTTGTCAGGAAATGAGTTAATCCATTCCGGATTGACCAGCGCAACCGCATCTTCCAGGTTTAATTCAGCATTCACCAACGGTGCCGCATACTGACCCTTCCATCGCACTCCATTTACATCTTTGATTTTTCGGAGAGGGTCCTTCATACAGCCCGTTACTGCAAGTAAAAAGACCAGAGAAAGAATTACATTTGTTGAATGTCTTGTCATGGTAGATTTAAGATAGTTAAGATGTGAAAGCCACCAAAGCTAATTATTTAATACAGCTTTAATTGAGACTACCACCAAAGACCTCGAATTTAAGCAAAATCACTTGCTTTTCAAGAATATTTGTATTTATTTTGCACCCCCGGATTTAGGAGACCCGGGCATAAATTAAAAAAAGAAGAAAATGGCAACTAAAATCAGATTGCAAAGACATGGCCGGAAGAAACGTGCTTTCTTCCACATTGTGGTGGCGGATTCGCGTGCTCCTAGGGATGGCCGTTTTATCGATAAAATCGGTACTTACAACCCTATCACCAATCCTGCAACCATCGACATCAACTTAGACAAGGCCGTTCAATGGATGGCCAATGGCGCTCAACCCTCAGACACGGCCCGTGCCATCCTGAGCTACAAAGGCGTTCTCTACAAACATCACCTGCAGGTGGGTGTGCGCAAAGGCGCCATCACCCAGGAACAGGCCGATGCGAAATTTGCGGAATGGATGACTTCAAAAGAAGCCAAAATCGCAGACAAACGCAGCAACCTTGAAAAAGCAAGCAACAGCCGCAAATCAGATGCGATGAAAGCAGAAGCACAGAAGCGTGAAGCCATTGCAGCCCGTGTTCTGGCCAAGCAAAGTGCAGCAAGCGAAGAAGCAGCCGAAGAAACTGAAAGCTCTGAATCAGAAGCCAGCGCAGAAGTAACCGAAAACGTTGCTGCTGAGGAAACCGCTGCAACCGAAGAAGTAGCTGAAGAAACTCCCGCTGCTGAAGAATCAGCACCGGTTGAAGAGCCTGCTACTGAGGAACCTGCAAGCGAAGAGCCTGCTGCTGAAGAATCAGCACCTACTGAAGGTGAAAACGCCGAGTAATCGCCTATGATTCCTCCACTGACCCGCATCGGTCGGATTTCCGCCAAGCACGGATTTAAAGGAGAAGTCAGCATTGCTCTGGATGATTCTTCATTAAGTAAAAACATCAAAAAAGGGAATTTCCTTTTCATCGAATTCGATGGCAAGGGAGTTCCCTTTCTCATTGAAAACTGCAGCGACGGTGGTTCAGTCGTAAAACTGGCTGACATAGACACCGAAGAAGCCGCGAAAGAGATTTTAGGCTTCACACTTTTTCTTGAGAAAAATAAAGTAAAAGAAAATAAGCAGCCCGGATTCGATCACCTTACAGGCTTTTCTATTAAGGATGAAGACTCTGATTTCACGGCAACCATTTCACAAATCGAAATCTATCCGCAGGGGCCCATGCTTGAAGTTTTATCCAATGATAAAACCTTTCTGATTCCCCTGGTGGAAGAATGGATTACCGAAATTGATGAAGACAATAAACGCATAGGGATGCGGCTTCCGGCCGGACTTACCGAAATTTGAGAAATTTTGCTGCGCATTGACATCATATCAGCCGTGCCCGGCCTGCTTGAAAGCCCGCTCAGGCAAAGCATTCCCAAAAGAGCCACTGACAAACAACTGGCAGAAATACACATTCATAACCTGCACGATTACGGGCTGGGTAAATACAGGCAGATTGATGATTACCCCTTTGGCGGCGGTGCAGGCATGGTGCTCATGGCAGAACCGCTCTCGATGGTGATCGAAAAACTGCAGTCGGAAAGAAAATACGACGAAGTTATTTATACCAGTCCTGACGGTGAGCCATTTCAGCAGGGTATTGCCAATACACTTTCGCTGAAAGAAAACATCATCATCATTTGCGGCCATTACAAAGGCATAGACCAACGAATCCGTGACATGTATGTAACCCGCGAAATTTCGCTGGGAGATTTTGTACTTAGCGGAGGTGAAATTGCCGCTGCAGCCATCACCGATGCCGTTGTAAGGCTTCTTCCCGGTGTGCTGGGCAATGAAGAAAGTGCATTATCTGATAGTTTTCAGGATGGCCTGCTTGCCCCTCCCCTCTACACCCGACCAGAGGTGTTCAAAGACCGGAAAGTACCGGAAATACTGATGAGCGGCGACCACAAGAAAATTGAAGCCTGGCGACTGGAACAATCCATGGAAAGAACCCTGAAACTGAGACCCGACTTATATAAAAAACTCGATAACGACATATAATTTCTTATTTTTACATCGCTGATGAAACTTACCCTGAAACGCCCGCTGGTTATCTTTGATCTTGAAACAACCGGCGTAAATACCTCTTCCGACCGCATTGTGGAAATTTGCATGATTAAGGTTTTTCCGGAAGGACACGAGGAACTCCGCACGTATCGTATTAACCCGGAAATCCCCATTCCCCCACAAGCTACAGCCGTGCATGGCATTTCGGATGAAGACATAGCCGATAAACCTACCTTTAAAATGCTGGCAACAGAGCTGAATCAGTTTATGCAGGAATGCGATTTTGGCGGTTTTAACAGCAACAAATTCGATTTTCCCATGCTTGTAGAGGAATTTTACCGCGCCGGTGTGGATTTTGAGGTAGAGAAACGCAAATTCATTGATGCTCAGCGCATTTTTCATGTGAAAGAACCCAGAAATCTGACAGCCGCGTACCGTTTTTACTGCAACCGCGAACTGGAAAATGCCCACAGTGCGGAAGCCGACACCCTGGCAACCTGGGCCATTTTAAAAGCCCAGATTGAACGATACGATGATTTGCCCGGAGATATTGATGCGCTGCACAAAATGAGCGGCCAGAGCAACCTGGCAGACCTTGCAGGCAGATTTGTTTTCAATGACGCGGGAGAGGTTGTATTTAACTTTGGAAAGCACAAAAATAAACTGGTAAAAGACGTTTTGCGCGATGAGCCCGGCTATTACAACTGGATGATGGACGGTGATTTCCCCATGCAAACCAAAAACGTACTGACCCGCATACGGCTGAGCATGCGCAACGAATGAAACAACATTCCAAAGAATTTGAATCCTGGATACTGTACCGCGATGATGATTTCATTGTGGTAAACAAACCTCCTTTTGTTCCATCCCTTCACGAACGCGGCAAATTCACCCATATTTCCCTGCTCGAAATGGCCCGGGAATTTCATCCTGAAGCAACACTTTGTCACCGCCTGGACCGCGAAACCAGTGGGGCTGTGGTTATTGCCCTGCATGCTGAAGCCTACCGGCACATGAGCATTCAGTTTGAAGACCGCAAAGTGGAAAAAATATACCATGCTGTGGTGGAAGGTCAGATTCAGTTTGATGACCACCTGGTGGATCTGCCCATACAGACCGAAATCCCCGGCAGGGTTAGAATTGACCGCACCGGAAAGCCATCGGCCACGTTTTTTAAAACCCTGGAAATATTCAGGCATTTTACCCTCATGGAGTGCCAGCCTGTGACAGGCAGAATGCACCAGATTCGTGTGCATCTGGAATCACAAAACACCCATATTCTAGCAGATGAACTTTATGGTGGCAAAACTTTTTTGCTTTCGCAACTAAAACGCAAACACAAAGGCGAAGACAGTCCGCTGATAAAGCGGTTTGCGCTGCATGCCGCCATGATAGCTTTCCGCAAGATGAATGATGACATACTGGGCATAGAAGCACCCTACCCCAAGGACATGGAAGTATTATTGAAAATCCTTCGCAAATACGATTCGGTATCATGAGGTTACTCGTGAAAATATGGCCCTTGTTTATTGGGATTTCACTATGGATGGCCTTTTCAGCGCCTCCCGATGCGGATGACATGACGGAAGCGCAGATGGGAAGAAAACTGTTTTTTGACAAGCGGTTTTCACTCAACAACACTATCAGTTGTGCCGATTGTCACATTCCAACCTTTGCTTTTTCAGACACAACCGCATTATCCAAAGGTTTTGAAGGTAAAACCACCACCCGCAATGCACCACCGCTGACCAACCTGAGCGGAAGACCTTACTTTTTCTGGGATGGACGTTCGCCCAGCCTGGAAGATCAGGTATTACATCCCATTCAGCACCCGGTAGAAATGGGTCTAAACCTGAAAGAATTGAACAAAAGACTCAGGGCAGATAAACTCTATGTAAAATGGTTCAAAAAGCATTACGGAAAACTTCCGGATGCCTCTCTGGCAGCGCGCGCCATCGCAGCATTTGAGCGCACCTTGGAAACCGGTAACGCCCCCATTGACCGTTTTATGGATGGAGACTCCGGCGCTATTAGTCTTTCTGCCATGCGGGGCCGTGAGATTTTTACCGAAAAAGGCAAGTGTTTTGAATGCCATTTCACCCCAGATTTTACTGCCGATGAATTTAAAAATATTGGGCTGTTCAATGCAAAAAACCTCAATGACAGCGGACGTTTCAGCATTACCAAAAAGCAGGATGACTTGGGTAAATTCAGGGTTCCCGGCTTGCGAAACGTTACCCTTACGGCACCTTACATGCACAATGGTATGTTCAAAAGCCTGGAAGAAGTAATCGATTACTACAACGATCCTTCCGTTGTGGTTCCTGATGCCATCAACCGCGATACCCTGCTAAACGGCAGATTGAACCTGACTACCCAGGAAAAAGCAGACCTGCTGGCCTTTCTGCAAACCCTGACTTCTGCTTCCGCCTCGCGTAAATAATTTCGCTCATGAACGTTGATAAGCCGTCTTTCAAAGAACTTGCGGAAATTGCGGAGAAACTGCGCAGGCTAAAAAAGAAACCTCCCGGAAACCTGGACCGGCAATTTGAAGAGGCACACGACGAGGTTTTTTCCAAAACGGACTGCCTGACCTGCGCCAACTGCTGCAAAACCGCTTCTCCCATGTTGTTTGAAAAAGACATTGAACGGTTGGCAAAGCATTTAAAACTGAAACCCGGTGCGTTTATTGAGCAGTATTTATTTCTTGACACCGACGGAATTTTTGCTTTCAGACAAACACCCTGTCCATTTTTAGGCAGCGATAATTATTGCAGCGTATATGAGCACAGGCCCAAAGCCTGCAGGGAGTACCCGCACACCAACATGCGAAAAATGCATACATTGCTGAAACTGGCTGAAAAAAATCTGCAAATTTGTCCGGCGGTGGCCCAAATTGTGCAACGCATTGAAAATGCCTAAAACCCTGCCATTTGGGGCAAGCTGTGGCGTATATTTGCAGTGCCTTTTATGAAAAACATCCGCAACTTCTGCATCATTGCCCACATTGACCACGGAAAAAGCACGCTGGCAGACCGTTTGCTGGAATATACCGGAACCCTGGATAAACGCCAGCTGCAGGCCCAGACCCTGGACGATATGGATCTGGAGCGCGAGCGCGGTATCACCATCAAGAGCCACGCCATCCAGATGAATTACAGCCTGGACGGCCAGGATTACGTGCTGAACCTGATTGATACGCCCGGTCACGTGGATTTCAGCTACGAAGTAAGCAGAAGTATTGCCGCCTGCGAAGGCGCCCTGCTGATTGTGGATGCCAGCCAGGGCATTGAAGCCCAGACCATCAGCAACCTTTTTATGGCGCTGGAACACGGACTGGAAATCATTCCCGTTCTCAATAAAATTGATCTTCCCGGCGCCATGCCCGAGGAAGTGAAGGACGAGATTGTGGAATTGCTGGGCTGCAAACGTGAAGAAATAATTCCCGCCAGCGGCAAAACCGGGCAGGGTGTTTACGATGTACTGCGGGCCATTATAGAACGCGTTCCCGCGCCCAAAGGCAATCCGGATGCACCGTTGAAGGCACTCATCTTTGATTCTGTATTCAATTCTTTCAGGGGAATTATTGCCTATTACAGGGTGCTGGATGGCAGCATCAAAAGCGGTCAGCATGTAAAATTCATGAACACAAGCCTTGATTATCACGCCGATGAAATTGGGGTGCTCAAACTAGACCTTTCACCCAAAAAACAGATATCCGCAGGTGATGTAGGCTATATTATTTCTGGCATCAAAGATGCCAAGGAAGTGAAGGTAGGCGATACCATCACTGATTTTGAAAAGCCTGCATCTGAGGCCATTAAAGGATTTGAAGATGTGAAACCCATGGTTTTTGCCGGTATTTATCCGGTAGACACTGAAGACTACGAAGAACTGCGTGAGAGTATGTCAAAGTTACAGCTCAACGATGCATCCATCGTATTTGAGCCTGAAAGCTCTGCGGCATTGGGTTTTGGATTCCGCTGCGGGTTCCTGGGTATGCTGCACCTCGAAATTATTCAGGAGCGCCTGGAGCGTGAGTTTGGCATGACAGTGATTACCACCGTACCGAACGTTAGCTACAATGCCTACGATACAAAGGGAGAAGAAATACTCGTAAACAATCCTAGCGATCTTCCGCCACCCGAGAAGATTGATTACGTAGAAGAGCCATATATCACAGCCTCAGTCATTACCAAATCTGAATATGTGGGTTCGGTGATGAGCCTTTGTCTGGACAAGCGCGGCATACTGAAAAATCAGGTGTACCTGACTTCTGAACGTGTAGAAATGACGTTTGAAATGCCGCTGGCAGAAATCGTGTTTGATTTCTATGACCGCCTGAAAACCATTAGCCGCGGGTATGCCAGCTTTGATTATCAACCGTTGGGTTACAGGGAAAGTAAGCTGGTAAAAATGGACATCCTGCTGAACGGCAAGCAAGTAGATGCACTCAGTGCCATCATCCACCGCGATAACGCGCATGACCTGGGCAAGAAAATCTGCAAAAAACTGAAGGACCTGATTCCCAAACAGCAGTTTGAAATTGCGATTCAGGCTGCCATTGGTGCCAAGATTATATCGCGTGAGAATATATCTGCCATTAGAAAAGATGTAACTGCGAAGTGTTATGGCGGTGATATCAGCCGTAAGCGCAAACTGCTCGAAAAGCAGAAAGCGGGTAAGAAACGAATGCGTCAGGTGGGCAATGTGGAAATTCCACAAAGCGCCTTTATGGCAGTATTGAAACTGAACGATTAATTCCAAACCGGATTTTTCAGAACAATTTGGAAATCCGATAAAAATCGCCTATATTTGGAAATATAGGTTTGTTAATATTTTTATCATTTTGGAATTATTTTATTTATTGTCTTTATCTCAGATTCCCGGTATCGGGCCCATTTCAGGAAAAACACTTATCAGCCACTGCGGCTCTGCCGAAGCTGTTTTCAAGGAAAAGAAACGTGTGCTTGAAAAAATTCCCGGAATCGGAAGTATGGGTGCGGCTGCCATACGGCAGGAACAGGGTGCATACATTGCTGAAAAAGAGCTCTCCTTTATTGAGAAGGAAGGAGTTCGGGTTTTACCCTACACATCCCCTGAATACCCCATCCGGCTGAAACAAATCCTGGACAGCCCACTCCTGCTGTTTGTCAGAGGCAATACCGAGCTCAACCCCATGCGCACCTGCGCCATTGTGGGGACGCGAAAAAACACGCCAGAAGGGGCGCTTACCACACGCAGCATCGTTTCCGGCTTAAAACAGCACAACTGCCATATCATCAGTGGGCTGGCTTTTGGCATTGACATCGTTGCACACAAAACGGCTGTGGATGAGCAGATACCTACGGTTGCGGTCGTGGCTCACGGGCTTGACATGGTTTATCCATTGCGGCATAAGGCCGTTGCAGATAAGATGATGGCCTCCGGTGGTGCCATTGTAAGCGAGCTTTTCAGCGGCACCCCGCTGCACCCGGATCTATTTCCGCGCAGAAACCGCATTGTGGCCGGCATGAGCGATGCGGTGGTGGTAATAGAAAGTATGATCAGGGGCGGCAGCATGATTACAGCACAAATTGCTCACAGTTATGACCGCGATGTATTTGCCGTGCCAGGAAAACCCGGAGACAAAATGAGTGAAGGCTGCAATTATCTGATAAAAAACCTAAAAGCAGGGTTGTGTGAAAATGCCGGAGATGTGGCCAGAGGTATGAATTGGGATATTGGTTGTGTGAAGAAAACGAATGTTCAGACCTCCATGCTTTTTGACCTTTCGCCTGAAGAGAAGTTGATTATGGATTGCCTCAAAGGCAAAGCCAAACATGCGGATGAACTGCTATTGTCTACCGGTCTTCCAATGAGCCGGCTAACGCTCCTGCTGCTGGAAATGGAAATGAAACAGATGGTAAGCAGTCTTCCCGGAAAGATGTATAGGAATATCGCCTTCGGCTGATTACTTTTTTCCGCCCGGCTTGCGGGGTTTAGCCTGCGTTTTTTGTTGCTGGGCCTTCATAACTTCTTCCAGTCGACGCGAAAAATTGCTTTTCTTCACCGGCTTTTTGCGGGCTTCGGCAATCTGCTGGTGCAGTTTCTGATCGTCTACCAAACGGCGGATAGCAAACTGCTGTCCGAAAGTTACCATGTTGCTCACAAAGTAGTACCAGGTAAGACCGCTGGGGTAATCGTTTAGTACACCTAAGAAAATGATGGGCATGATATAGCCAATCCATTTCATTTGACCGGTTACACCGGAAATCTGATTATTCAGATGGGTGTAAATAAGGGTAGAAATGGTCATCAGCAGGGTAAACAAGCTGATGTGACTGCCGTAACCGGGAACGTGGAAACCCAATTCTAGAATGCTATCGTACGCACTCAGGTCGGTGCTCCAAAGGAATGTTTTCTGCCTGAGTTCAAACAAAACCGGAAAAAACTGGAACAAAGCAAATAAAATGGGCATCTGCAGCAGCATGGGCACGCAGCCGCTCATGGGATTGACACCGGCTTTCTTGTACAAAGCCAGATTCTCTACCTGAATCTTTTGCATATCATTGCCAAACTTCTCCTTTATCTGATCGATTTCAGGTTTTAGTATGCGCATTTTTGCCGTTGATATGTAGCTCTTGTACACTAAAGGCAGCAGGATAAACTTGATAATCAGCGTAAGCAATAGAATCAGAATACCCATACTTCCGATTTTCCCATCCAGAAAATTGAATATGGGCAATACCATCCAGCGGTTAACCCAACCAAAAATCCCCCATCCCAGCGGAATCATACGGTGCAACTCATGGTCAGCAAATCCGGGATTAACCGCCTGCAGCGTTTTGTAGCTGTTGGGCCCGAAGAAAAAAGACATATTCCATGTTTTTTCTTTTTCCCGGCTGTAAGGCAGGTAGAGTTCCGATTGCATATCCTTTATATAACCGGCCTCGCGGGTTTCTTTCCACTCCAGATTGCTTCCCTGGGCAAAACCATCCTTATTGATAATGGTGGCATTGAAATACTGCTGTTTAAACGCTATCCACTGCAGGTTTCCGGGGATTTTCTCCAGTCTTTCGGGGCTACTTGATGAAAGCGATTCAGGATGTTCGCCCGGAACACGGTAGGTAATGGTACTGTGCTGATTTTCAAACTGCATTCCCTTCTCCTGTTTGTGGAGAATGGCTCTCCAAATGAGTTTGAGGTCATTGTTGCGCTGAAATTCATTTTCAAGACCTTGCACTTTTACGCTGTAATCCAACAAGAAATCCTGTTTTGACAGCGAGTATTTTTGTTCAATGTAGCCGCCGGTGCCGTTGTCGAGCCTAAAAGTAACACTTTCGGGGGTTTGCGATGCAATCTGCCAGTTAAACCTGTCGGTTCTAAGGACATCGTTTTTGGTGGTTATTTCATAAAAAAATTCCGTGTGCTTTTTATCCAGCAAAATCAGGTCGGTAGAGTCTGCCCGGCGGTATCGGTTTAGTTTAATCTGTGTTGGTCTGCCGCCCATGGTTGTGAAGGAAACTGTCATAGAAGCATTGGCCAGCGTTACTTCCGATGGCTGTCCGCCGAAGTGCTTTGAGAATCCTCCGTATATGGTTTTTAGCAGAGAGCTGTCTTTTTCTGCCACAGCAGACTTAAGTGTGTCGGCAGAAATTTCCTTTTCAACCGACTTGCCGACGGCAGCCTCGGTTTTAGCCAGGCTGTCGGCCATTCTTTTTTGACTGGCAATTTCCTGTTCAGAAGGAGCAGCCCACCAGTAATAACCTACCAGTATCAAAAAGATGAGCGAAAAACCTATGATTGTATTGCGATCCATGTTGAAGGGGCGAAATTAGGGATATTCTGCCTAAATTCACAGTAAAAATGCCTTTGAAAGATGGTTCCAAAATCCAATAAACAGGATGCAAAAAGATTTCAGCATTTATATGAGTAAAGGCCACAATATTTTCTTACCTTTGCGGCTCGAAAAACCTCATGGCTAATACAGGTAAAATTTCTCAAATCATCGGAGCGGTAGTTGACGTAAGTTTCAACGAAGCAGGCTCCACACTTCCCAACATCTATAATGCACTTTATGTAACCCGCGACAACGGGCAGAAAGTTGTGCTTGAAGTTCAGCAGCACCTGGGTGAAAACATCGTGAGAACCATTGCGATGGACAGCACCGATGGTCTGCGCCGCGGCATGAATGCAGTAGATACAGAAAACGCCATTACAATGCCTACCGGCGAAGCCATTCGCGGAAGATTGTTAAACGTAGTAGGTGAAGCCATCGACGGCATGACCGCTACCGATACAAGCAATGGTCGCCCCATCCACGCCAAAGCACCTTCATTTGAAAACCTAAGTACTTCAACAGAGCCTTTGTTCACCGGAATCAAGGTTATTGACTTGCTGGAACCTTACGCAAAGGGTGGTAAAATCGGATTGTTCGGTGGTGCCGGTGTAGGAAAAACCGTATTGATCATGGAGCTCATCAACAACATCGCAAAAGCATACAGCGGTATGTCCGTATTTGCTGGTGTGGGTGAGCGTACCCGTGAAGGAAACGACCTTCTTCGCGAAATGATTGAATCCGGCGTTATTAAATACGGCAAGGAATTTAACAAAAGCATGGAAGAAGGTGGATGGGACCTGAATAAGGTTGATATGAACGAACTGAGCCAGAGCCAGGCCACCCTGGTGTTCGGACAAATGAACGAACCTCCCGGAGCCCGCGCCCGAGTGGCACTGAGCGGTCTTACCGTAGCGGAATATTTCCGTGACGGTGACGGACAAGGCGCAGGACGAGATATCCTTTTCTTTATTGACAATATATTCCGTTTTACGCAGGCCGGTTCAGAGGTATCAGCACTTTTGGGACGTATGCCTTCAGCGGTAGGTTACCAGCCCACGCTGGCAACAGAGATGGGTGTAATGCAGGAACGCATTACCTCTACCACACGCGGTTCTATCACTTCCGTTCAGGCAGTATATGTGCCTGCGGATGACTTGACCGACCCAGCCCCTGCTACAACCTTCGCTCACCTTGATGCAACTACCGTATTAAGCCGTAAAATCGCTGAGCTTGGTATTTATCCTGCTGTGGATCCCCTGGATTCAACCAGCCGTATCCTTACGCCAGATGTAGTAGGCAAAGAGCACTACGACTGCGCTCAGCGCGTGAAAGCACTGTTGCAGCGCTACAAAGAACTTCAGGATATTATTGCGATTCTGGGTATGGACGAACTGAGTGAAGACGACAAACTGGTGGTTCACAGAGCTCGCCGCGTTCAACGCTTCCTCTCTCAGCCTTTCCACGTTGCCGAGCAGTTCACCGGTATCCCCGGCGTGCTGGTTGACATCAAGGAAACCATTAAAGCCTTTAATATGATTATGGACGGCGAAGTAGATGAATACCCTGAGGCTGCATTCAACCTTGTAGGTTCTATCGAAGAAGCTGTTGCCAAAGGCAAGAAAATGTTGGAAGAAGCTGCTGCCTGATGATAGTAGAAATTTTAACTCCCGACAAAACGCTTTTCAGCGGAGAAGCCGACGTAGTTACCCTACCCGGAGCCCACGGCAGTTTTCAGGTTTTAAAAAACCACGCACCCATGATTGCCAATCTGAGCAAAGGAACCCTCAGCATCAAATCCGCTGACGGTAAACAACAGTTTGAGGTAAACGGCGGACTTGTCGAGGTGCTTAAAAACAAGGTAATTGTGCTGGTTTAATACGACCAACATACACTAAACAAAAAGGGATGGCCTTCAGCCATCCCTTTTTGTTTACCATTTTGTCATGACAATATCATTTGTATTGTTTAACTTTTCAACAACTACTTAAAACAAAACTCAAGCACAATCATCTTCAAAACTGCGCCATTATTGCTTTACAAGTCTTTTTAACCACAACATCATATCGTTGTGATTTATTGTGTTTAACTTTTGTATTGCAATATTTACACATTTTACTTGAACAAAAGACTTGTTTTGTTAAACTTTGCTAAACAAATCTATGACAAAACTAACCTCAGACTTCAACAAACTCATGGTGCATGAATTGCAACCCTTGAGAAACTATGCATTGTCGTTGACCCACAACATGGACGATACGAAAGACCTGGTGCAGGAAACCTTGTTGAAGGCCCTGCGCTACAAAGACAAATTTGCTGAAGGCACCAATCTTCGCGGATGGTTGTACACCATCATGAAGAACAACTTCATCAACAACTACCGCAGGGATGCCAAAAGAAACACGTTTCTTGACAGCACAGATAACACCTACTTCATCGATTTGCCTTCACACCGTGTAGATAACGATGCCGAACTGAAGTTCATCAGAAAGGATTTGGAAGATGCCATTGACAGCTTGCCCCTTGAGTTAAAAATCACTTTTACGATGAATGCGGAAGGATACAAGTACCACGAGATTGCAGAAGAACTCAACATTCCGATAGGCACTGTTAAAACAAGAATATTTGTTGCAAGAAGAATTCTTCGCGAACAATTGGCTTCCTACGGAACTGAATTTGGCATGAGTGCAATGAATGCATAACAATAATTAACGACCTTTGCAGGCATCCCACCATGGGATGCCTTTTTTTATACTATGAGCAACAGCACCTATTTCTGGATAGATATCGCAACGATTGCAGGCCCGCTTGCACTGTCTTTTGACAAAAGGGTTGCCTTTCATACCCAATGGAAATATTTCCTTTCTGCCATGCTCATTACATCGGGCATCTACCTGATCTGGGACGTGATTTTTACCGCAATCGGGGTTTGGCATTTTAATCCAGCATTTGTAACCGGATTGTATATCGGCAACCTGCCGTGGGAAGAAGTCTTTTTCTTTGTCGCCGTTCCCTATGCATGCCTGTTTATTTACGCTTGTTTACGCCATTACTTTCCGAACCTGGAAAACAGAAACGCAGCAAGATTTATCTCACTCACATTGCTGGCATTCAGTATTGGCATGGTGGTATTGCATTACAACCGGCTGTACACAGCGGTTACATTCAGTTTGATTGCATTTACCCTATTGAACCAGCTGCTGGTTACACGGGGTAGCTACATGTCTCATCTTTATGCTGCATGGTTCCTGAGTATTATCCCCATGCTGGTGGTGAACGGACTTCTGACCGGGTTACCTATCCTAATTTATGAAAATGCGGAAAATCTGGGAATCAGGGTACCTGCCATGCTTCCCGGTATGCAATATGGCATTCCGGTTGAAGATTTCTTTTATAATTTACTGTATATGATGTGGATGATCTGGATTTACGAAGCAAGAAAAAACAGAAAAGCCATTCACATCTTTACACCGGAGCCGGAATAAAGGCTACTGTTAGCGCGCTGTATCCGCCGATACACCCCTTTTTTCACTCGCCTTTTTGGCTTTCTTACGCTGCGATTTCCCCCATGGCAAAGGCAAGAACTTTTCAGGATAATGATTGATGTCATACGCCAGGGTTTCCAGGTTTTTGGTGGTTTTCACCAGGTTGTCATACAGAACAGGATCTTTGGCAAGTTTTCCCAAAGAACCTTTACCCTGCTCAATATTTCTGGTTATCACCGCCAAAGAGGAGGCAGTTTCTTTTAAATCCCTGCCAATTTTCTGCAATTCAATGCTGTCCAGCCGTGCGGTTGTTCTGTTTAGGTTTTTCAAACTGCCCTCGATGCTTTTGCCATACTGATCCAGACTCGATGAAAAACGGGCGGCATTATCCAGGGTTGCTGTCAATCCGGGGCGCGAAGCCGCCAGTGTTCCCCGTATTTCGGAAATAGTGCTATTCAAGGAAGCGAGTACCACCGGTAGCTGATCAACAGCCTGGGTAAGACTTTGACGGGCTATAATAGCGTTCAGATGTGCTAACAGCGAATCTGCACCTGCTGCAATGGGAGCAATTTTTTCATTCACCATACTCATCACATCCTGCGTATACATGGGCAGTAGGGTATCTCCATCTTCCGCGTAGGTTTTGGAATTACCCGGTATCAGTTTCAGTGTAGTGGAACCGAGCAACGCAGATTCTATTTTTATTTTTGAATTTTTGGGAATTTTAATTTCGCTGTAGATTTCAATTTCAGTGACCACTTTGCCCGACTGGGGATCCATTTCCATGGTGCGTAGCTGCCCGACCCTGAATCCGTTGTACATAACGGCTGTATTGTCTGCGAGCCCCTGAGCACTGTCATACAACACCACAAATTCCCGGGCACCTCCGAGCGGATTGTCTCTTCCGACCATGTAATTATAACCCAGAATCAGAACGGTGATGGCTACCGCTGCCAGTGTGCCTACTTTTGTTTCTTTGGATACGCCTGTAAATAATGCCACGTTAAATGTTGTTCAAAGATAAGACTAAATCATTAACGGCGCATATCACCGCTGTCACGCACCTGTGCTGACTTTTCCTCCTGATTTTTTGCAGGTGTCGCTTTTTCAAGTTCACGCTTGTACTGCCGAACAGCCCTGAAAATCCCTTTGGCAATGGTCCTCTGCCCTTCTTCGGTTTTCAAAAAACTCCGGTCAGACTGATTTGTTAAAAACCCAATTTCCACCAAAACGGAAGGCATGGCTGTTTGCCACAATACCAAAAATCCGGCTTGTTTAACACCACGGCTTTTTATTTTGGAAATCTTATGGGTATGAGATTCAACAAGGGTGCTAAATTTCAGGCTTTGCTGTAAAAATGCATTTTGAACCAGAGAAAAAATAATGTGTCCCTCCGGCGAATTGGGATCAAAACCTCCATAACGTTCATTGGTTTTGTAATTGGATTCAAATTTAATCGCGGAGTTTTCCCGTTTGGCAACATCCAGATTCCCCTGGGTTTTGTGCAATCCCATAAAATAGGTCTCTGAGCCTGCTGCCGAGGTATTTACATTGCTGTTGCAATGAATGGAAACAAATAAATCTGCCTTTATTTTATTTGCCATATTTGGCCGCTCCCAAAGCTCCACAAACTTGTCTGTTTTGCGGGTAAAGACTACCTGCACATCCTGCAAACTATCTTCTATCATTTTACCCAGTTTCAGTGAAACCGCCAGCGTTACTGCTTTTTCCCAAATTTCATTGGCCCCGTTGCAACCGGGATCCAGGCCACCGTGTCCTGGATCTATAACAATGGTTTTAACCTGTTTTCCGGGAACGCGGTTCACAGGCTTGCCTGAAGGAAGCGTGGTAATCAGCAGAAGCAGCAGCAGACCAAAAGCAATGCGTCTCATGGGGTAACTTTTATCATAACTTCACAAACCTTGCCAAAATTTTGACACAATCGTTAAATTTTTCAAGGAATGGCAAAGTTTTTGACGAATTTCGCGGTATCTCCCTTATGCGCAACCATGATGCTGCAAATCTTTATGAACTTTCGTTGTGGAAGGTTTGCATTTTTATCATGCTTGCAGTCTCAACAGTCCATCCGGAAAGGGTTTCAGCCCAAGTGTCAACTCCTTCCGACACCCTAAAAAAAGGCATTTCCCGACCCGGCAGTGATCTGGATAAACCGATTGTTTACAAAGCAGCCGATTCCATTTGGTTCAACCTGAAGAAAAATAAGGTTTACCTGTATAAAAATGCATCCATCGAATACGGCGAAATGAATTTGACGGCTCATTTTATCGAAATCGATTTAACCAAAAAAGAAATTTTTGCCACAGGCGGTCCTGACAGTACCGGCAAATACAGCAATCTCCCTGTGCTCAAGGACGGCGGCGACAACTACAAGGCCGACAGCATACGTTACAACAGCAACTCAAAGAAAGGCAGGGTTTATGGTTTAAGGCTAACACAGGATGAAGCCGTCATTCACCTGACCAAGGTACTGAAACAGGACGACGGCAGTTTTGTGGGACAAAGCGGAAAAATAACGACCTGCAACGAAGACCATCCCCATTTCTATTTCAATGCAAGCAGAATAAAGGTTATACCGAATAACAAAGCTCTATTTGGCGCAGCCAACCTTGTGGTGGAGGACGTTCCCACTCCCCTGGCTGTTCCCTTCGGAATTGCACCGCTAAAAAAAGGTCAGCGCAACGGCATTTTATTTCCCGGATACGGATACAACCAATTTAACAAAAGTTTCTACCTGCAAAATTTCGGATACTATCTGGGCCTGGGAGAGCATGCAGACCTTACGGTCACTACCGATGCATACCTCAATGGCGACCTGAGGCTTGGTGTAACATCCAACCTTGTAAAACGGTATAAATACAGAAGTAACTTTGGTCTGGGGGCCAGCTGGTTTGGCAATGGACTTGAGCGCAGCAGTCCGGGCTTTAAAAAGAACCTGGACATGAGCATCAGGGGTAATTTTGCATTCGACCCCAAATACCTTCCGGGGGTTTCTCTGAATGGCGATATCAATATTCAAACCGGCAACTTTAACCGCCTGAATTCCAGGGATATCAACAGCATTAGCAACCAGCAGTTTCAGAGTTCTGTTAATTTTGGCAAAACCTTTTTCCAGAACAAGGTCAATTTTACAGCAGCCGCAAGGCACTCACAAAACACGGCCAACAGAGACTTTCGGCTTGAACTGCCCAGCCTTAACCTGGGTGTTTCCTCACTAACCCCCTTTGCAGGAAAAAACAGCAGCGGAAACAAATGGTATGAGCAATTGCGACTCAGCTACAACATGCAGTTCAGCAATGTAATCAATACCAAAGACAGCATATTATTCAGCCGCGATTATAAAAAAGCACTGCAAAAGACCCAGAGCGGTATCAGCCACAGCCTTCCTATCAATACCAACATTAAACTGCTCAAGGGAATTGTGAACATGTCTCCGTCATTCAATTACCGCGAAACCTGGTACCTGAAAGCCACCGATCAGTTTATGGATGACACGGGAACGATACAAACCCGCGAAGAGAATGGATTCTTCAGGCTGAACAACTGGGACTTCAACACAGGATTCACTACCAACATCTACGGCACTTTCCAGCGAACAAAAGCCAAAAAAATCAAGGCTTTACGTCATACCATAACCCCCACTGTGAGCATGGGCTACCAGCCAAAAATCAATGCAGCGCTGCGCGGCTGGGAACGAAACTACACCGACACTTCCGGCAAGCAGGTCCGTTACAACCGTTTTGAAAGAGGCATATACGGGGGCGGCCAAAGCCAGGTTGAAAGCGGTTATGTGGGATTTGGCGTAAACAATAACCTTCAGGGTAAGAAAGTTGTGAGTACGGACAGCAACGGCAAAGAGAAACTGGAAAAGTTCAATCTGATTGATCAGCTTAGTTTCAATACCCGCTACAATCTGGCTGCCACCAAGTTCAAATGGAGCGATGTATCTGCCAATTTCAACACGACGTTGATGAAGAACATCAACATTACCGCAAGATCCGCCTTCAGCCTGTATCAAAAAGATTCTCTGTTGAAAAACGTGCAGCGGTTCTTGTATGAAGACAAGAAAACACCCCTGCGCATGCGCAATGCAGGCATAAGTTTAAGTACGCGTTTGGGTCCTGAAATGTTCAGAAAGAAAACCGAGGATACACCCGCCAAAACCAAAGAGAACGGCGATGAACAGGAGAAGAAAGACATCCTCGGCCGTCCTGATGATTACTTCCATTTTGATATTCCCTGGAACATAGCGCTAACGTATGTATTTGACTACAATGCGGAGGCTAATAATAAAGCTCAGCGTATTGGGAGCAACCGAATCAATATCAGCGGCGATATCAGCATCACCCCTGAATGGAAGATTGGCTATACCACCGGCTACGATCTGCAGGAAAAAGAAATCGCAACCAGCCAGTTTACCGTGAGCCGCAACCTGCACTGCTGGCAAATTGATTTTAACTGGGTTCCATCCGGTTTTGCCAAGCAGTGGACATTCAGCATAAGACCCAAATCTGGAATGCTGCAGGACATGAAGCTCAACAAACGTGCATTCTTCAATCCTATAATGTTCTAAACAATTTTAAAACTATAAATGTTAAACATGTATGACACTTTCTATCGGACAATCCGCCCCTGAATTCACCCTATTCAACGACCAGAAAAAAGAAATTAGCCTTGCTGGCTACCGTGGTAAAAATGTAGTTCTGTTATTTGTTCCCCAGGCCTTTACCGGCGTTTGCACCGCGGAACTTTGCCAGATGCGCGACAGCTTGCACGACTACAACAATATGAACGCTGAAATCCTCGCCGTTTCTGTTGATTCAGTTTTTACCCTCGAAAAATGGAAAAAAGATGAAGGTTTCAACTTCAACCTCCTTTCAGATTTCAACAAAGAGGTGAGCCGTGCTTATGGAAGCATCTATGAAGAATGGATCTTCGGCATGAAAGGTGTTTCCAAGCGCAGTGCTTTTGTGATTGACAAAGACGGTATTATACGCTATGCTGAAGTACTGGAAAATCCGGGTGAAATGCCCAACCTGCAAGCGGTAAAAGACACCGTAGCCTCTCTTTGATAAATACCTGCCCGGCGCTGTCAAAACACCTTGCGTATCTGAAACCGGTATACTTGGGAATAGGCGCTTGTGGTGTTAATTTGCAATAATGCATCTCAAACTTTTGGGTATTTTTTTACTGGGTTTTAACCTCGTGTTTGCCCAGCCGTATTCAGTTCCTGAATCCATTCGAACCAAATACTACTATCGGCCGGGCGACAGTGTCATTCCAACGGAAAAAGCCTCTCCTGCCTTGTTAAAAGTGTTAAAAGGGTGGATTTATCTGACCGGAGACAGCTCACTTGTAGAACCCACAGATGGCTACGACACCATTTTGCCTTTGTATCAATTTGAATATAAGGCCAAACATGGAGGTTTCTTTTATCTGCCAACGGAAGTAAGCAATGCTGCATACCGTCATTTTGTGCAATCTGCCGGCAACCCGATGTATACTCCTGACACGGGTTGCTGGACAAGCAGTTATACATACAGTGAGCCCTATGCCCATTATTATTACCAGCACCCTGCCTACGATAACTATCCCGTTTGCGGTGTGTCTTATTTACAGGCTAAAGCCTATTGCCACTGGCTACAGGATAGTTTAAACAATTCATTAAAGAAGAAAAACATACCTCAGCGCGTGGAAGTAGATTTGCCGAGTTCAGATGAATGGATCAATGTGTATTACCATGCTGTTCGTCAATATGGGCAAAAACAAAAAATACGAATACCCAGTCCAACATATCTCCATTTTGCCATACCGGGCAATGCAACCCGCGTCGTATCCGGAAACTGGCTGAGTGCCAGACTTTCTGTGATTAAGTCACAATCCATATACCAGCTATATACGGCAGCTGCCGATGGCATACAACCCATTGGAAGCGTGTATCACATCATGGGCAATGTGGCTGAATGGACAAGATCTGAAGCGAAAGACCATCTTTTCAACCACAAGGAATACACCTATACAGTTACCGGACTGCTGGTACCAAATATCTATGAAAACCATAGCAAAGCCACGCTGGATAAATACGTACGTGGCGATAAACTGAATGACCTGATGGCCGTAAAGGGCGGTTCATGGCTGGATGACCCGTTTTATCTGCAGCCCGGCGCCTTGTATTTTGTTCCGAAAAACCAGGGGCGGGCGAATATTGGCTTCAGACCGATAATTCGGGTCGTAAAACCTTAAAGCACCTCTATTTCGTTGCGTATAAGGTCCTCGAAGGTTTCCCTACGCCTGATGAGTTTTGCCTCTCCATTTATCACCAGAACTTCTGCAGGTCTGAGACGCGCATTGTAGTTATTGCTCATGGTAAAACCATAGGCACCCGCATTGTAAATAGCAAGTATATCTCCTTCGCGCACTTCCGCAATTTTGCGATCATAACCCAAGGTGTCGGTTTCGCAGATATAACCTACTACAGAATACAGTCGTGGCAGGCCTTCGGGGTTACTCACGTTTTCTATGCGGTGGTAAGCATCGTAAAACATGGGCCTGATCAGGTGGTTCTGCCCGCTGTCAACCCCAATAAAAACTGTACTGGTGGTTTGTTTGATTACATTGGCCTTCACCAGCAAAAAACCGGCTTCGCTCACGATGAACTTTCCCGGTTCAAACCACAGTTCTAATTCTCTGCCATATTGGGCACAAAAACGTTGAAACGCTTCTGCTATGCGGCTTCCGGTGTCTGAGATATCAGTAACAATATCACCATCCTTATACGGCACTTTAAATCCGCTGCCAAAGTCCATGAACTCGAGATCGGGAAAATCGGCAGCGGCTTCAAACAGCAAATCGGCTCCCCGCAGAAAAACATCCGCATCCAGAATGTCGCTGCCGGTATGCATGTGAAGGCCATTGATTTTCATACCATGGCTTTGAACCACACGCAATACGTGTCTTAACTGGTAAATACTGATACCGAATTTAGAATCAATATGCCCTACGGAGATATGGCTGTGACCACCGGCCATGATGTGGGGATTCAGGCGTATGCAGCATTTAACCGTTCCGCCGTAATGATGCCCAAATTCCTCCAGAATGCTGATGTTGTCAATGTTGATATGCACACCCAGTTTCACAGCCTCCTGAATTTCTTCAAAATCTACACAGTTGGGCGTATACATAATTTGTTGAGGTGCGAAACCCGCTCTTAGCCCCAGTTGCACTTCCTGAATGCTCACCGCATCAAGCCCGGCACCCTCCTTTTTCAGCAAGCGCAATACATTCACGTTGTTTAGTGCTTTCAGGGCATAATGCAGGCTGACTTTGACACCCGGAAAGGCATTTTTCAGACGATGGTATTGCGCCGTTATGGTTTGTGCATCATACACATAAACAGGGGTTCCAAACTTAGCTGCAATTTCTGTTGCCGGTATTCCTCCAATTTTCATAATCTGGTTTTTTATCACATAAAAAAAGCGGAGATGTGATCCCCGCTTTTTTTACGAAGACTTGAGCTCTTTATGCTTTCTTAATGTTTTTATTTTTATTCAGACCAAAATCCACAACTACCGGTGTAGCGATGAAGATGGATGAATAGGTACCTACAATAATACCCAGCACGAGTGCCAGCGAGAATCCTTTAAGCGCATCGCCGCCAAACAGGAACAGAATGATGCACACAAAGAATACGGTAGCTGAAGTTATCAGGGTACGGCTAAGCGTCTGGTTAATCGCCATATTGATGAGTTTATGGTCATCTTTCTCCACACGGCTATTGCCTGAAAGGAATTCACGAATACGGTCGAATACAATAACCGTATCGTTCATAGAATAACCGATTACTGTCAGCAATGCCGCAATAAGGTGCTGGTCAAATTCCACAGGGAAAGGCACCCAGCCGTCCATAATGCTGTAGCAGGCCAGAATAAACACCACGTCATGCACAAGGGCAATGGTAGCACCCAGACCGTATGCAGCACTGCGGAAACGAAGCAGGATGTACGCAAACATCAGGAAGATCGCTACAATCAGCAGTAACGTTGATTTATTGCGTGTGCTGGCAGCCACAGATGAGCCCACTTTTGAGGTTCCCTTAATGGATTCGGCCGAAACACCAAAATCTTTCAGCGCAGATACGACTTCAGCGGTAGTCTTGTCGCGCGCTTCTTTGCTGTTTTCATTCAACCTGTGTGTTGTAATAACGCGGAACTGTCCTTCTTTACCAAAAGTCTTGGCTTCATTGCTGCTTCCGGGGAAAGCCTTATCCAGGGTTTCCTTAATCTGACCTACAGAAACGTCTTTGGATTTATCAAACTGGATGATAAATGAATTACCTCCTTTAAAATCGATACCGGTGGTTAATCCGCCCTTGTATATGAAAGTGCCAATACCAAAAAGGATAATGGGCAATGACAATACGTATGCACGTTTACGGTATTTAACGAAGTCAAAATTGGTGTTATTTAATACATTCTCGCTGTAAGGGAAAGAGAATTTAAGGTCTTTCTTCCGGTTAACACGATTTTCAAGCATCCAGCGGGTAACCAGCAGAGAGGTGTACATTGAAGTGAATACGCCTATTACGAAGATGACGGCAAAACCGTAAGCAGGACCGGAACCTGCCATAAGCAGTGCAACACCGGCCAGCAAGGTGGTTAGGTTTGAGTCAATAATTGCAGAAAGTGCATATTTATAACCGTTCTTCACCGCCTGAGCCAGGCTTATTTTGTTTCTGAGTTCTTCTTTGATACGCTCATAAATCAGTACGTTGGCATCCACCGCCATACCGATGGTCAATACGATACCTGCCATACCGGGCAATGTGAGAGATGCGCCAAGGCTGGCCAGAATACCAAAAATGAGGAACATGTTGGCAAACACCGCGATGATGGAGTATACACCTGCACGGTTGTAATACATCACCATAAAGATAAGAATGGCTACGAAACCCACCAGCAAAGAGCTTGTTCCTCTGCTGATAGACTCTTCACCGAGGGAAGGTCCCACAACGTCGCTGGCAACGATTCTGGCAGGAGCAGGAAGTTTACCCGCTTTCAATACGTTGGCAAGGTCATCGGCTTCCTTGATGTCAAAGTTGCCCGTAATCTGGCTCTGACCACCGCTGATTTTCTGATTAACCACAGGGGCTGAGTAAACGCGATCGTCAAGCACAATGGCAATGTGTTTATTGATGTTGGCACCGGTAATCTGGGCCCAGCGGCTGGCAGCCTGAGGGGTCATTTCCATGCTCACTTCCACTTCGCCTGTCTGGCTGGTTTGAGAACGGGCATCAGAAATGATGTTTTCCTCTTCGCTGGCCAGGGCAGCCTTACCGTCGCGGTCGAGTTTCAGCAGGTAAACCAGGTGCTGATCATTGTATTCTTCTAAGAGTTTGTTGGCAGCACTTTCCGATTTCTTGTCATTTTTCATCAGGCTGCTTTTCAGCTCACCCAGATCAATGGGCTTTGCACTGAAAGCCACCTTCATGGTACCTTCCATTATGGCGGCATACTGTGGCTTTTTCAGTTCTTCCACCAGCGCATCGCGGTCTGCTCCGCGAACCGATGCAACTGAGCTACCCATGGCAGCGAAATAACTGTAGCCTTTCAGCCTGCGCAGCAGTTTGCCAAGCGGGCCGTCGTCCTTGGATTTGCCGGCAATGGCAGAATCTTTTTTAGCAGCGGTTGAATCCACTTTTGCTACGCCGGAATCAGCGGTAGCGGCCAGCGCCGATTGCTTACCGGCCTTGAAAAGTATATCCAGCATTTTGCTGGCTTCGGCACCCTTCTGGGTATTGCCATAAACTTCGTAAAATTCAAGATTGGCACTCTTTTCAACAAGATCCTCCAAACGGCGGGGATTGTCCACACCGGGCAATTCCACACTGATACGTCCACCGTCAATTTTCTGAATGGTAGGCTGGGTTACGTTTGCCTGGTTGATACGTTTTTCAACTACATCATATACCCTGTCTATCGCAGTGCCGGTTTCATCGCTTAAAATTTTGCGAACCTGGGCTTCAGAGCTGGAAGTATTGATACCATTGGGATTATTACTTTTGGCAAAAAGGTTGACAACCTTGCGGTTGGGTGCAACTTTACTAAAGGCCGACATGAAATTATCAACGTAATCACCGCCTTTGGTTTTCTCGTCTTGATCTGCCTGAGCAATAGCCTTCAGCAGATCTGCATCTGCAGGATCGTTGGCCATGCCTTTGATGATAGCGCCTTTATCAACCTCAAGAATTACGTTCATACCACCACGCAAATCCAGACCCAGGTTGATTTCGCGCTGCTTACACTCAAAGTAGTTGTAGCTGGCTATCCAGAGATCATAAATTGTTTCCCGCGAACCAAGGCTATCGATGTAGCCACGGTACGCTTTACCATAGTTTATACCTTTTTTTTGCTGTTTTTCGGCAAATTGCTGGGCTTTGGTTTCGAAACTCTGTGCTTTCCAGGTGAATGACAGCTGAAATAAACAAGCGATGGCCAAAACGACCGAGAATACAATAACGGAACGATTATTCTTCATGTGATTGAGTCAATGCGGTTTTTACGAAGTCGCGAAAATACGGAAAAAATTAAGAACTGCAAGGAAAAAACACAGTTCAGACCCGCAATTTCACAATTGCTGTAAAAGCCGGGTGATTTCTGTTGCGGATTGCTTTTGCATACAATCAAAATGACCTTTGGGACAGGCCTTAAAACCAATTTTACTGCAGGGCCTACAGGAAACCCCTGCTGCCTGTACCATTGGTCCGGTTTTTATGCCTTCCGGCAACAGCGGCCCCATGCCAAAGTCGGGTGTGGTGTTGCCCCAAATCGAAATAATTGGCTTTTGTAAAGCCGCAGCAATATGCATCAGGCCGGTATCGTGGGTTACTACTTTGGCGGCGCCCGCAATCACTTTCGCGCTTTGGTCCAGCGATAGCTTGCCACACATGTTGCTTACCCTTTCCGGAAACCTCGCTGCGATGGACTCCCCCACTATGGCATCATGTTTATCGCCTAGCAATACAAAATGCTCACTGGAAGCTTCCATCAACTCCCCGATTTTATTTTCAGGCATGCGCTTGGTAGCCCAGGTTCCGCCGATGGCGTAGGCTACATAAGAAGAAGGCAAACTCGGGATTTCACAATCCTTGTAATAATAATCCAGCCCTTTGCCATCGTATTGCACGCCCCACTTTTTTACCGCTTCCATATACCTGAAAACTACATGCTCACAGGGCTTGCGGGCAAGTTTCTTCACCAGCAGCCATTTGCGCATATTCTGCTTGCGAAAAACCGTAAAAGACACACCGGGCATAAGGCTGCGAAGCAGGCTGGTTCTGAGATTGGCGTGCAGGTCCACTACCCCATCGTATTTTTCGGCTCTCAGGGTTTTGGCCAGTTCTGCTACACTGCCCTGCAATGTTATTACCTTATCAATATTGGGATTGGACTGAAGAATCCCTGCATACTGCGGCTTGGTAGCGAAATGAATCTCCACATCGGGCAACTGCGCTTTCATACAGCGCATCACCGGCGTTGTGAGCACGATATCGCCAATGGAACTGAAGCGGAGAATGAGGATTTTCATAGACCCGCTGCGAAATTAAGCCCTTTTTAAGGATAGCCAACTTTCAAATTCAGCAAGGGTTTTGGCGTTTAGCGTCAAGCTGCGGGTAAGTCCGCCTTTGCGGGCCGCCAGCGTGCCATAATACATATCGTGGTATCCCTCTTTTTCGTGCGCATCCGGATTGATGGAAATGAGTACGCCTTTTTCCATGGCATACGGAATATGCGTCCAGTCTATATCCAGGCGAAACGGATGGGCATTGAGTTCGATGCTTACCCCATTGGCGGCGCAGGCATCAATCAGGTAGCGGTGGTTTACGGGATAGCCTTTGCGAACCAGCAACAACCTGCCGGTGGGATGCCCCAGTATGCGGGTATAAGGATTTTCAATGGCCTTGATGAGGCGCTGCATGGCCTTTTCTTCGGTCATGTTGAGCGTGAAATGCACGCTGGCCACCACAAAATCAAAGCGGGACAGCATGTCAGGTTCGTAATCCAGCGAGCCGTCGGACAGAATATCACTTTCAATGCCTTTAAATATGCGGAAGGGAGCAAGTTCTACATTCAGCGCGTCGATTTCCTGCATTTGCTGAAGCACCCTTTCGTTGCTGAGGCCCTGTGCGTAGCCCGCGCTGCGGCTGTGGTCGCAGATTCCGAGGTATTCATAGCCCAGTTTTTGGGCATGTTCCGCCATTTCGCGCAGGCTATGAAGTCCGTCGCTGTAGGTGGTGTGGTTGTGCAAAATGCCTTTGAGGTCTGAAAATTCAATGAGCGGCTCATCGCTACCCTGCAATTCGCCAATGCCCTCGCGCCGCTCGGGCAAAATAAATGGGAAGCCCAGATTTTGGTAAATTTCAGTTTCTGAATTGCCGGTTAATGCAGTTTGCTCGGTTACGCCCAAAGCCTCAAAATGGGCCGCGCTGCCGGTTCTCAGAAACCACTGCTTTTCAAACTCAGCCTCCGTAGCGATCTCGAAGGCAAACAAAAATCCATTGGCATCTCGAAATTTGAGTTCGGTATCGGTGTGGCGTTCCAGTTGATGCGAAACAGCAAATCCCAGCAAAGTATCTTCAGAGATGCTTGTCAGTATCGCCACCGATTCGAGCACAATGGCATTGCGGCGAAAATCGCCGGTAAATTCTGAGCGTGATGCCGGAAATTGCTGCCTGAGCTTCTGTAGAATCTCATGGGCAGGCGCTTCAACCCTGGCGAAGTGAAACCAGCCGCGGGCATTGAGGGCAAACTGTATGGCCTGCTGAATTTCGTGCTGGGTTTTGAGTCCGAAACCGGGAAACTCCACCAAACGGTTTTCGCGGCAGGCATCCAGCAAATCTTCGGTGGTTTCAATGCCCATTTTGCGCCAGATTACACCCACTTTTTTGGGCCCAAGTCCTTTCACTTTCAGCATTTCCAACACACCGGGCGGGGTTTTGGCAATGAGTTGCTCCAGCTCGGGGAACGTGCCCGTTTGCAGCAGATTTTTGATGGCAGACAATACGCTTTTGCCAATACCGGGAAGGCCGGCAAGGGTTTCATCGTTCATATCCTGCAAGGGATCTTTGAACTTCTTGATATTGAAGGCGGCCGCCGACAGGGCTTTTACCTTAAAAGGGTTTTCCTCATGCAGTTCGGCGAGTTTTGCGTAAGTACCCAGCAGGGTTGAGATGTCGTAATTGTCCATCAGAAATGAATATACGAAAAAAGGGGGAAATTTCCAAATATTTTGGAGAAAATCAATCCGGCAACTTCAGCTCACCGGTTTCGAAAGCCTTGTCAAAATCCACCCAGATAATCAGGTTGGGCTTTTCGCCCTGCAGGTACATGATATTCATGGGCTGTCCGGTTTTTTTGTTGCTTAGCACCTCCACGCCCAGCACCACAAACTTGCGGCCTGCATAGGCCTTTGGCAGTTCGGCCACATCAAAATCGCCGGTGGCAAAAAAAGACTGAAAAAATCCGTTGCCTGTGGCGGTATCATAAGACGGCTCATTCCCTGCCCAGCGGGTTTTGCGGTACATATCCAGGTGCTCAAAAACATCGGCTTTGGCCTTGCCTATCTGCAACGTATCACCACGGCTGATTTCCACCTCTACCTCACCCGAACTTTGGGCTTGCAGGGAACCTGCCAGGGCTAAAAACAGAATCAGCAAATGGCGCATACTTCAAAGTTATCAAAAAAAGTGCCACAATGAAATTATCGGGTTTCTTTTACCAATAGGGCCAGCTCTCGGCTCACCATTGCGCTGAGGGCCACGCCCATGCCACCCATGCGCACACAGGCGTACAGGCCGGCATCTATCCGCCGCACAATGGGGGTTCGGTTTTGGTGCATGCCCATGGTTCCCGCCCATTGGTGCGTTATTTCAAATTTCTCGCCCGGCACCACAACTTCCTGCAGATATTTCAACAGGTATTGGGTAATGGCCTCCGTGGTGTTCAGTTCGGGTGTGGTTTCTCCATCAAAATCCAGGTTGCGGCCACCGCCAATGAGAATGCGGGTTCCGAGACTTCTGAAATAGATGTAGCCTTTATCGGCATGCATGAGGCCGCGCCAGGACAGGCCGGGAATGGCTGAAGTAACCAAGACCTGTCCGCGGGCAGGCATTACCTCCAGTTCGGGCAGCAGCTGTGCGGCATAGCCGTTGGTGCAAACCACCAGCGTTTGTGCATCCAATGTATAACCCTCGTGGGTTTTAACGCGCCATTTTCCGCTGTCCAGCTTTTCCGGGGGCAGGACAGTAAGTCCGCCTAAAACCCTTACTCCACCTGCCACGGCGGCATCATACACTTTTTTGTACAACAAGTGGGTTTGCACCATGCCTTCCAGTGGGGTATAAATGCCGTTTTCCAGCACTTTCATGCCCATTTTGGCGGTGCTTTTGAGCTGAAAAGGGTTTTCACCGGTAATATCTTTCAAGGCTAAATTTACCCTGTCGATATTGGCAGCCAGGTGTTCGCATTCTGCTGTGGCTTCGGGTTTAAAAACCTCATAACCGCCTGTTTTTTCATATCCGATGGCGGTTTCACCAAAATCGGCCAGCAATTGTTTGAGGCCCGAAAAGCGTTTTTCATAGAGTGCAAAGGCGGTTTGTTCGTCAGTGCGCTCAATATCATCCAGTATTTCGCCCATGCTGCCAAAACAGGCAAAGCCGGCATTGCGGGTACTGGCACCCAGGCTTACCGGAGCGCGGTCTATCACCCACACTTCGCGGTGCGGCCACTGCAGCTTAAGATGGCGAGCACTTTGCAGCCCGACAATGCCTGAGCCAATGACCAGGATATCGGTATTTTTCAGCCATTGCTGTTCCCAGAAAGAAATGGAAGGTAAGGGATTCACGGTGCAAAGTTCGTGAATTGCCCTTACCGATTTATATAGCGTTTAACGGCTTTTTTGGTGCTGTACCACACACGCCCTTCCTTGATGGCCTCCAGCTCGCCACGGCGGGCTAAAAGGCTCAGGTATTCCTGTCCATAAGGCACAGCAGGGTCATTGGCAATCTGATTAAGCGGCAGATAATCATCATAACCGTTGCCAAGGGCTGACAAATAAAGCTCCAGGCTGCGCTCGGCACCCTGAAAAAACAGCAGCAGCAGTTTTTCAAATTTCCCCTGGTTGGCATCGTTCAGGGCGCGGTAATATTTATTGCGGTCGGTGCGCAGAATGATGACAGGCGGATAACCCAGGCCCATGAGGATTATGTTCATGGCCAAACGACCTGTGCGGCCATTGCCGTCGAAGAAAGGATGAATCCAAACAAAACGATGGTGAAACACCGCCGAAAGGCTCACAGGATCGAGATTTTGAGGATTGCATCGAACCCATTCCAGCAATTCATCCAGCAAATCGGGGACCTTGAGTGGATTGGGCGGAATGAAATTGGCTCCGGTGATTTGCACCCTGCCGGTTCGGAAACGGCCACCAAACTCATCATCGATGGCAGTCATCACCATTTTATGGAGGGTTAAAATATCGGCACCAGAAATCACATAACCCGGGGTGACTTTTTCTTCCAGCCATGCTATGGCCTTGTGGTGGTTGATGGCTTCAAAATGCTCCCGAAGAGTTTTACCGCCGATGGTCAGTCCATCCTGCAGCACCACACGGGTTTCGCGCAGACTTAGGGTGTTCCCTTCAATGCTGTTGGAATTGTAGGTCCATTCAACGGCAAAATCCTGTTGCAGGCGCCTGAGCGCGGCTCCCGGAAAAGGGCGCAATGCATCCAGCCGGGTTTTCTTATCCCGAATGCGCTCTTGCTGCTCCGCGTCCAGTCCCATATTTGGATACCATTTTTCCAACCCTCAAAGATAATATCGGGAACCTGGTTTTTTATCATTCCCGATATTTTTTATCCAAACTTTTTTACCTATGCTTTTAGATCAATAAAAAATGAATTATCCTATCGCTTCAGCAATCACCGAATTATAGGGCTTGGCAAAGTCCTGCACTTCACCCCAGCTTTGTCCGTTTACCGTAACACCGCTACCGGTTACCGTTCCGATATGCAGGGTTTTTACGCCGGCTTGCTGCATCGCTGATTCGAAAGCTGCTTTGTTAGACTCTGAAATGCTCACCACCACGCGGCTTTGGCTTTCACCAAACAACCAGGCATCATTTCTGATTCCGGAGAGGGTACAGATATCAAAGCCGGTTCCGCCTGCCATGGCACTTTCCAGGCATGCAACAAACAAGCCGCCTTCGCTGATGTCGTGCGCGCTGTTGAGCAATCCTGCGGTAATGGAATTGTATACCGCCATTTGCACGGCGTATTCCTCATCCAGGTCAAACTGCGGACAGGGACTGTATTCCACGCCTTTGAGCTTGGCCAGATACTGGCTGCTGCCCAGGTCATTCTTGGCTTCGCCAACAAGGTAAATCAGGTCGCCGGCCTGCTTGAAATCGAGTGTCATGCGGTGCTCGGGCTTTTCTATTATACCCACCATGCCGATGGTCGGCGTGGGATAAACCGCATTGCCATTGGTGCTTTGGTTATAGAAACTCACATTTCCGCCGGTTACAGGCGTGTCAAACTTGCGGCAGGCCTTGCCCATGCCGTCAATGGCGTGTTTGAACTGATAATAAACTTCCTTGTTATATGGATTCCCAAAATTCAGACAGTTGGTAACACCGGTGGGCACGCCGCCGGTAACACGAATATTGCGGGATGCTTCGGCTACGGCAATTTGCGTCCCTTTATCGGGATCGGCAAAGATATAGCGGCTGTTGCAATCTACCGTAAGTGCCAGGCTCTTGTTGGTGCCTTTCACCATCACCACCGAAGCATCGCTGGGCCTGTTGGTGCTTTGGTTTACGGTACCCACCATGCTGTCATACTGCTCATACACCCAGCGCTTGCTGGCGATGTTGGGCTCGGCACAAAGTTGCATGGCTGCAGTTTTGGCTTCCTCCGGCGATATGTCTGCGATTGAGGCGATATCAAACTTCTCAATCTCCGCAAAATATGCGGGGATTGTCCATTCTCTTTTATAAACGGGTGCTCCGCCACCCAGCACCAGGCTTTCGGCGGGAATATCGCCTTCCAAAGTACCGTTCATGTAGTAGCGAACGCGTCCGGTATCGGTTACCTGGCCAATATGGGCATAGGTGATTTCCCATTTCCTGAACACTTCTTCTGCCAGGTGCTCCTTCCCTTTCTCTACTACCACCAACATGCGTTCCTGGCTTTCGCTGAGCAGCAATTCCCATGATTTCATGTCGGACTGGCGCATGGGTACTTTATCCAGCCACACGTCCATTCCAACACCGCTTTTGGCGCTCATTTCGCTGGTGGAACAGGTAATACCTGCGGCTCCCATATCTTGCATGCCTACTACAGCTCCGGTTTCAATCAGCTCCATGGTAGCTTCCAGAATCAGTTTTTCCCAGAAGGGATCGCCTACCTGCACGCTGGGCAAATCCTGTATGCTATCCTCGCTCATGTCTTTGCTGGCAAAGGCAGCACCGTGGATGCCGTCTTTACCGGTAGCAGAGCCAAAGATATAGACAGGGTTGCCGGGAGGGCCCGCTGCAGCGGAAATGCTTTTGCCAACAGGCACAATACCCACACTCATGGCGTTTACGAGGTTGTTCTGTTCGTAGCAGTCGTCAAAATACACTTCGCCGCCTACCGTGGGGATTCCGAAGGCATTGCCATAATCGCCGATGCCTTTTACCACACCTTTCATCAGCCACTTGGTACGATCGGTTTTCAGGTTTCCGAAACGCAGGCTGTTAAGCTGTGCAATAGGCCGAGCTCCCATCGAAAAAATATCGCGGTTTATACCACCCACGCCGGTTGCCGCACCCTGATAGGGCTCAATGGCACTGGGATGGTTATGGCTTTCAATTTTAAAACAGCAGGCCAGTCCATCACCGATATCCACAAGCCCGGCGTTTTCTTCACCGGCTTCGGCCAGCATTTTACTTCCTTCGCGGGGCAGGGTTTTCAGCCAAACGATGGAATTTTTGTAACTGCAGTGTTCACTCCACATCACGGAGAAAACGCTAAGTTCCGTAAAATTGGGCTCACGGCCCAAAATGCTGCAGATGTGGTGAAATTCTTCTTCAAGAAGGCCCAGTTGTTTGGCCTGATCGACGGTAGCGGCTTGCATGTGGGTACAAAGTTAGCACACAACTGCGCCTATTAATACTCAATTTACTGACACTTTTTACCCGAAAAAATCAGCGCAGCAGAAGCACGCTGCCTTTGGCTGTACCACGACGCACACGGCTTCCTGCCGGCATTTCATACTGAAAAACGTAATGATATAAACCCTCCATACAATCGGTATCGGCAGATTTTCCGTTCCATTGGTATATACCTTTTTCACGACTGTCAAATACTTTGCCACCCCATCGATCGTATATCAGCATGAGAATTGGCTTACCGCCTCTCACAAAAATCTGAAAATCATCATTTTTGTCGTCGTTATTGGGAGTGAATGCGTTTGGAACAAACAAATCACACAACTCTTCCTGATAGCGAACCGTAACCGCATCCGTTGCCACGCCGCAGGGATTGGTTACAACCACACTGTAGTTGCCGCCTCTGGTTACATAGATTACTGAATCGGTTTGTCCGGTGCTCCACTGGTAGCGGCTTTGAGGCCAGGTTGCCGAAAGCTTGAGGATTCCACCCCGGCAAAGCAGCGTATCTGCTGGCAATTTCACAATGGGAGCGTCACCCAGAAAAATACGCAATGAATCTGCCCAGACACACCCCAGGTCATCCGCCTTGGCGCGAAAAAGACCACCCGAATTGACGGATATGGTATTCCCCGACTGCCCTGTGTTCCATGAAACGGTTCCGGGCGCAGCCACACTCAAGGCAAGGCTGCTTCCGTTACAGAGATTTGTATCTCTCCCAAGGTTAAATCGCGGCAAAGGATGAACCTTGATAGCTGCGGTTGTGGAGTCCGGGCAATCGGCATCGGGTATGGTATACCTGATTGTGTAATTTCCGGGAGGTGAACAGGTGAAAGCATTTCCGGAAACCGGACCGCCGCTGAACTTTCCACCAGGCGTTTCGGGTGTAAGATTGATTACGGGGCTATTTTCGCAGGCGAAGGCAGGCAAGCCTGTGAATTTGGCGGACACATTGGACCTAACCCTTACAAAAGTTGTATCGGCACTCGAACATCCTTCTGCACTTCGTGCTTTGTGAATCACCCTGAAGACACCGGTATCTTTGTAGGAATGGGATGCATTCTGCAACACAGAGGAATCACCATCCCCAAAATACCAGCGGTAGTAAACCAAATTGGACGTGGAATTCCGGAACGTGAAAAGGTTGTTCTTCAAGCACTGAATAGAATCGTTGATCTCAATACCACTGCTAGGATCGGGTATAACACGCACAACAATTGAAGCTGTATCCGTGCAACCGGTATTGTAAACATTACCGTTCAGCCCGTAGGTAGTTTCACTTCTAAAAAAAATCCGGTATTTACCCGGTACCGTGTAATACTTATCGGGATTGGGGAAGGACGTACTGTCGGCACCACCCAGATACCACATCACGCTCTTACCGCATCGCGGGATGGGCGGTATGGTTGTTTTGTCTTCAAAGTAAAAATGATTCTCATTTAGGCATTGCGCTGTATCCCAGTTCCTTACCGTTGGTGAACTTCGGGGCCTCGGAACAATAAAAACACTTCGGGGCAGGGTGAAATTGTTTACACAGCCCAGGGATGGAGAAGCAATCAGCTGAACTGCATAATTCCCCCCGTCATTGTAGGTGTGCAGTGCATTAACCCCTGTATCCGTATTGCCATCGCGAAACAACCAGGTATAGGTTATCCAGCCAAAGCTGGCCTGCGATTTATTGGTAAAAATGACCTTATTGGTCTTTTCGCAGCTGTCGGTCCTGCTGAAACTAAAATTAAGGTTCAGTGAGTGTGTTTTAAAAGAAGCAATAGCAAAAGAGGATGTGAGGTAATTCGGCGCCAGTCCATCATGTTCAAAAATTGCCACATGGTAGGTAATTCCAGGCTGCAGACCGGTGATGGTTAAAGAATTGGAGACGTTATCAAAAATCACATAATTACCTGTTCCTATCTGGGTACCGGCACCAAAAGATGAGAATGCAGTGTATTTGGTTCCATCCAGCGGAACAGCGTCTACTGCACTTCCCTGCTTGATGAGAATTGTGCGCCATGATCCGTTGCCTCTGGTAAAGGAAAGATTCACCGACAAACAGGTAATGTTGCCAAACTGCAGGTTACTTGCCGGAACAGTGGGTTCTGCCGCTTTTACACCTGTAAAAAAGTGTAATAAAAGAATAACCAAAAGTAGTTTGCGCATGCGGAACTATTGGCAAAGATAACGGCAACAAACCTAGCTGCCTTAAGATTACCTGTTAAATAACTGACAACATAGCAAACGAACCTGATGCCCGGGTGCACTAATCAAGTTTAACCAACAGATAATCAGGCATACACTACATCACCGTCGGATATACCTTTTTCGCCTCTGAACCGTAAAAAAACCCTGGCCAGTGTAAGTACATCTTTGCAGCAGTAACGCGCTATTCTGTCCAGGTCGTTCTCCTGCCAGTATACCGCGCCCACCATGGATCCGTCGATATCATCCTTGGGCGTGGGAATTTCAAAAAGGTGTGCCAGCAAATTCAAAGAAGTAAAACTCTTTCTGTCGCCAAACTTCCAAAGTTCCATGGTATCGATATGGGGAACTTCCCATGGTTTTTTTCCCTGCGTATCCAGCAAACGGGGCAGTTCTATACCATGCACCATCATTCTTCTGGCCAGATAAGGAAAATCAAATTCTTTACCATTGTGCGCACAAAGCAGATAATTAACTCCGTTAAAACTGCGGTTCAGCAAATTGGCAAAATCCTGAAGAAGTTCGCGTTCGTTGTCGCTGCAATAAGATTTGACACGAAACTGAAGGCCGTCTTTGCCCCGTCTTAAAAAACCAACCCCGATACAAATGATTTTTCCAAACTCTGCATAAATGCTGGCCTGATCGTAAATCTCGGCCTCAGTTTGCTCATGCTTAACGAGGTTTTTGGCTTTGCGTTTCCACAAATTCTGCCACTCCGGACTCAGTTCATCAAAACTTTTGTGCGCTGATACAGTCTCGATATCTATGAAAATGATATTTTCAAGCAGTACCTGCTTAATATTTACACCATCCATGAAAAACGAAAATACGAAATTTGTCTTAAATAAACAAATTATTTTCGAAAAACCAGTTTCTCAAGATAAAAGGTACCGAAAGGCAGAAGCGACAATAAAACGGCCAGCACTGCTTTTGACAGGGTGATTTGTTTTTTTAGCTGCATCCAAAACAATATCAAACAGAACCACACAAAAAGAAATCCGTGAAGGGAGCCAAACACGGACACGGCCATGGGCCAACCGGCCAAATACTTTAAAGGCATGGCCAAACCGAGGAGCAACAAATAGCTGATTCCTTCCCAGTGGCCGACCTGAATTAAACGATTATGAAGGGATGTAGCCTGTTCTTTTTGCATAGGGCAAAAATAACGGATAACGGCGCTGTGCACAATTGCGGATAACTTATTACTTGCGCTTTGTGTTGATTTTGTGAAATTCGCAATGCATGTCTGAAGTAGCAGAGATAAAAACCAAACGACGCAGGCCCAGTGCTTTGCCGGGAATCATAAGTCTGGCAATGGTTATGTTCATGCTGGGATTGCTTTCCCTCACCTACCTTGGTTTTCAGGGCTTGAGCAAAAGTCTGGTGGAAAGCAGCAGTCTGGATATCTATTTCAAAGATTCGTGCACAGCGGAACAGGTAAAATCGCTCGAAAAGGAACTCAGCAGGGAAAAATGGTACAAGACTTCCCGATTTGTAAGCCGTGAAGAGGGCATGAAAGAAATGGCGGAAAGCAACGACCCTGCTTTCATGCAATATGTAGAAATAAACGCCTTGCCTCTAAGCCTGGAACTGTTTTTCAAGGCAGAATACGCATCAGCTTCACAGCTGGAAAAAGTATCTGAAAGACTTAGGCAAATGCCGGAGGTGGAAAGTGTCGTTTATCAGAAAAACCTGCTTGAGTCGGTAAATGACAATGTGGCAAAAATACAGATGACCTTGCTCGGCATTACCTGTATTTTCGTAATCATAGCCATCGGGCTGATCCATAACTCCACCCGTTTAAACATTTTTGCGAACCGATTCATTATCAAGAGCATGCAGCTGGTAGGTGCAACCCATGGCTTCATCATTAGACCGATTATCGGCAAGTTTATTTTGTATGCCCTAATCGCATTTCCCATCTCCCTGCTCATGCTGTTTGGCGCTATCAGGGGTATTCATACCATATGGAACGGACTTGGATCTATGGCAGAAATCGCAGGATTCATTGAGCCTTTACAGGCCGTTATTTGCCTGGCCGCTACCGCCGTCTGCGGAATTTTAATTGCAGCAGGTAGTGCATGGTTCAGCACCCGTAAGTATCTTCGCAGTAAAATTGAAAATCTATACTAATGAGCAATAAGCTAAATACCAATTCCGATGTGAAAAAGGAAATTTCAGGCGGCAAACCTCAAATGGTTTTCGGAACCCTGAATTATATTCTGCTGGGAGCATCATTGCTGGTGCTGGTTCTGGGCTTTGCCCTGATGAGCGGCACAACCGATATCTACAGCAGCACCAAAGTAACCCTGGCACCCATTGTGGTTATGCTGGGATTTGGCTTGGGAATAGTTTCCATTTTTTACAAAGGAAAATCAAATTCGGGTGAATGACCTGGGTTGAAAACCTGATTCTGTCGCTCATTGAGGGCGTTACTGAATATTTACCGGTAAGCAGCACCGGTCACCTTATGATGGCAGGTGAGATTATGCAGCTGGATGCCGCAAAAATTGACACCTACATTATTACCGTGCAGTTTGGAGCCATTCTGGCAGTAATTGCTGCCTATCCAAAAAGATTCTTTGCATTCAGGGATTATACTTTCTACCTGAAACTGTTCGCCGGTTTTTTGCCTGCTGCCGCGCTTGGATTGATGTTTGATGATTTCCTTGAAGCTTTGCTTCAAACCCCAGCCATTGTTGGATTTACCCTGATTCTTATTGGTATATTCCTGCTTTTCATGGAAAAACTGTTGCCGGAAGGTACTAAAACCGTCGACGATATCACCTATAAGGATGCTTTGAAAATTGGATTGGTTCAGAGTTTTGCCATGGTGCCCGGTGTCAGTCGCAGTGCAGCTTCCATTGCCGGTGCCCTGGGATGCAGGCTGAGCAGGGTTGCCGCTACCGAGTTCAGTTTCTTCCTCGCGGTTCCTACGCTCACGGCTGCAGGACTTTACAAGTTATTAAAAAACTGGGATAGCCTTTCGGCTTCGCAACTACAGGATATTGGCCTGGGAAACATATTCAGCTTTGTTACCGCTCTCATCGCCATTCGTTTCTTCATACAGCTGGTAAAAACCAAAGGTTTCGCCTGGTTTGGCTACTATCGCATTGCCGCAGGATTGGCATTTCTTTTGTACCTTTACCTATAATTCCGATGTTGAGTTCCGTAAACCGCATCATGCTGGGGCTGGCATTCACTGCTGCCATGCTGTTATTGGGTGCCATGAAACATCCTCCGGCAGGCTATTCTGTAAAACTGGGCAGACTGAAATATAATGGTGGCGGCGACTGGTACAGCTCCAAAACCGCACTGAGCAACCTGGCCAAATTCTGCAATACGCGCCTTGGTATGCGCATAGATCCTGCGGAAAGCATCGTGGATGTGAGCGGACCTGATTTGTACAACCATCCCTATATTTTTATGACCGGACACGGCAATGTAATTTTCAGTGATGCGGAAGCCTTAAACCTGAGAAAATACCTCGAGAGCGGTGGATTTTTGCACATTTGCGACAATTACGGAATGGATAAATTCGTGCGTTCTCAAATGAAAAAGGTCTTCCCTGAACTGGATTTCCGCGAACTGCCACACAATCACCCTATCTATAATTCCCCTTTCATATTCACGCAGGGATTACCTAAAATACACCAGCATGACGGAAAGTCGCCCCAGGGATTTGGCCTTATCTATAAAGGCAGGCTGGTTTGTTTTTACGATTATGAGTGCGATTTGGGCAACGGCTGGGAAGATGCCGAGGTACACAATGATCCGGAAACGGTGCGTCTAAAAGCCCTGCAAATGGGAGCCAACATACTACAATACGTATTTAAAAACTGATGGGTAAAACCGACAAAAAAATAGCATTTCTGATTAATCCGGCCTCCGGCAATGCCGCCGTAAGAAAAAAAGGAAAAGAAATGGCTACCGCTGTTAAGGGCATCCAAGGCTTCTCCCTATACGAGACAAAATCTCCCGAGGAATTGATTGAACTTACCGGAGAGCTGGCAAAGAAAAACTACAGGGCAGTTTTCGCCTGCGGTGGTGACGGCACGCTGAATCTGGTGAGCAGCCAGCTGACAGGCACGGAAACCGCCATGGGTATTATTCCGCTTGGTTCCGGCAATGGCTATGCAAGACACCATCATATCTCCCTTAAATGGCAGGACGCACTGAAAGCAGCCGAAAACCCTATTGTTTCGGTGCGGGATACAGCCCTTTTCAACGGCTACCATTTTTTGAATATTGCCGGCGTTGGCTACACGGCCAAAATCAGCCATGAGTTTAAACGCGAGGAACACCGGGGGCTGAGAGGCTACATAAAAACCGTTTTCAAAAACCTGAAAATGGATGCATTTGACACCCGGATTACCAATGAACACGGACAATGGGAAGGCAAGGCCTGGATGGTGGATTTTTGCAATGGAAGCCAGTGGGGTAACAATTTCAGGGTGGATCCGTCCGCCAGAGATGATGACGGGACCATATCGGCAGTTGTTTTTCGCAAATCCAGTCCGGTAAAAATCCCTGTCATCGGGTTCAGGCTTGCAGCAGGCAGCATCGACAAAAGTTCAGATGTTTACCGCATTTCAGGCAGCAAGTTTATTATGGAATTTGAAGGAAAAAGGCCGCTCCATCTGGATGGCGAGGCTGCAGCAATTATTGAGAAAATAGCAGAAATCGAGGTTGTCCCCAAAAGCCTGATTGTATGGACCCCGGGTTAAAAATCATAACATCAGAACAAAGCAGGCTGTGTGATGCATTAACAATGAAACAGGAAGGCATGCAACAGCATGACCTGATGGACCGGGCCGTTCGGCGTATATTTCAGTATCTGCAAACATTACTAACTCCGGACGCTCATGTTACCGTCATTTGCGGACCCGGAAACAACGGAGCGGATGGCGTGTGCCTGGCTTCCCTGCTCGCGGCCCATGGTTATCGGATAAATACCAAAATTTGTCTTTTCGGCAAAAAACCTGCTCAGGCACTTGCATTCCGGATGTTGTTATACAGCACTCAATCAGGCATGAACATAGAGGTAGTAGAAGACGCAGACAGCATCTGCTTACCACCAAACGCTGTGATTATAGATGCCCTGTTCGGCACAGGACTTACAAATCCGCTGCAGGATTCATGGAAATCACTGGTTGAAAAAATTAATGCTTCGGGTGTGGAAATCATATCTATTGATACACCGAGCGGCTTACCGGATGAACCGTACAATGAAAACCTAACCCGGATTCAGGCAGGAAAAGTGATTGCCATACAAACGCCTAAACCTTCCCTGCTTTACCCTGAATTTAAAATTGACTTCCGGGTGGTGGATTGCGGAATTTCAACCGAGTCCATGGATACGAAGCGCTACTTTCTGGATACAAATCCTCAGGTTTATGCGCAAATGAAAGGCTTGTTGCCTGCACGACCCCGGCACAGCCATAAAGGCACTTTTGGACATACTTTGCTCATTGGTGGCAACCAGGGCATGCACGGTGCCATAGCGATGGCAGCCAAAGCATGTTATGAATCCGGAAGCGGATTAACCACGGCGCTCTCGCCCGAAACTGCTGTCGCCTATCTCGCAAACTGCCCGGGCGTAATGCATTTATCAAGAACACTCAACGAAACAGCTTTTGAAGGATTGCCGGCAGCTAAATACCGTTCTGTTGCCATAGGGCCGGGCCTGGGCAACACCAAAGAAACCCATAAATTGTTGGAAGCGGTTATAAACCACTTTCGTTCCCCCCTGATTGCAGACGCAGATGCACTCAACATCCTCTCCGAACAGCCGGAAATGCTAAAGCAATTGCCCGAAGGAAGCCTGCTTACACCACACCCTGCTGAATTTACCAGGCTTTTTGGCGCTGCAAAAAGTGGTCGGGAAAAGGAAGTTCTGGCCCTAACAAAATCTCAGGAACTGGGAATATATATCCTTGCAAAAGACACATACAGTTTCCTGGCTTGCCCGGATGGTAAGGTATTTTACAATGGTTCAGGGAATGCCCGCCTTGCACGCGGAGGCAGTGGTGACGCGCTCACAGGCATGATTGCCGGATTGTTTGCACAAAGCCAAAACATGCGCGATGCTGCACTGGCAGGTATGTATTTTTCCGGTGCTGGAAATCCTGTTATTTAACCTCGCGAACCCAAGACTGGGTAAGTCCAACCTCAGAGCTCAGCAGAAAACGATCTGCCTCATTGCGTGTTTTGAAGTACTTCACATACACGTAATAACTGTTGTTTTTACGGTCGAAGTATTTGTAGGAGAACTGGTCGTTCATATACAAATTCTTGATCATTTTGTTCGCTTTGGATTCATCCGAACTCACACCGGTAACAATGTAAAAGCCGGGTGCAGCCTTGGCATTGCTATCCAGCTTGGCGATAGTAATACCAGCAGTATCTATCCCTAAACCTGCCTCGATAAACCCGGGCAAATCGGTAACGGTTATCTGTACTTTGCGTCTTTCTGAAGTTGCCTTTTCATCCTGAGTAGTTTCATCAGCTGCGGGAGCAACCGAGCCTCTTCCCAGGCCTATAGTGAAGAAAAATTCATGTCCGTTGCCCAGTACTTCACGGGATTTGCCGGTAGGATACATAAAGGCGTAACCGAAACGGGTTCCACCTCCCAGGTTTGCACCCATATTGGCACCAAACTGGGATGCATCATTGCCTGAAAAACCAAACCAGAACTTATTATCATAGCTGGCATTGATGTTCAGCTGGGCTCTGTAATTTTTAAAATCCCAAAGCGTAACATTTGCCATAGGCTCAATTTTCACTTTCTCTCCAACTTCGAATGAATGGCCTAACAATATATTTGATACGTTTTGAAGATTGTATTCAGCAGCATAGTTAAAATAGCTGTAATCAAAACGTGGCTTGGGCAGGCGACTGGTAGAAACACCGAATTTAAACCCATTGCGGGTGTAGAATGCAGAAGCACGCAGATCTGCACGGGTTACGGCAGGGCTGAATATCAGGGAATTGATGACAGGGTCGTTAGAATGGATGTATACCGCCTTGCTTGGATCAAAACTCTGGTTCATAAAACCCACTGAAACACCGAGGCTCAGCTTGCTTTCATCCTTGAATGGAATGGCATAGGCATAAGACACATAGGCATTCTGCAGACTGCTGAATCCCGCATTTTCATTCAGGTAATAAATCCCGAAAGTAGTGCGCTCATTGGGCAATGGTAAAACAACATTTGCCAATACATTCTGGGGTGTACCCTGAACGGCAGAATAGATACGGTTAAAAAACAGCGAAGCAGAAGCCGATTTCTGCATCGACATGGCCGCCGGATTCAGGACCGAAGGATCCAGAAAAAACTGATCTATGCGCGAACTCATCTGGGCCGCGGACTTGCCGGCGATGCCAAGCAAAGCAATAACGAGGGTATATTTGGTAATTTTCACAGTATTAGCGGATTACGTGGATAAAGCCTTTCAATTCAGAATGATTGCCCCGGTGATGCAGCAGATAGTAGTAAATACCATCAGGCAGCCTGTTGTTGCTTTTGTCTACAGCACCCCAGTCGTTTTGGTAATTACTGCTTTCGTAAACAACCTTGCCGGCATAATCAACAATTGTTAAATCATACAGATCGAGATCACGGAGCTCTTTTACATCCCATACGTCATTGTCTCCGTCGCCATTGGGTGAAATGATGTTGGGAATGCGGGTAAATACAGGATCTATAACGGTAACAGTAACGGTATCCTGGTCTGAGCAGCCGTTTGCATCGGTTCCTGTAACCACATAGTTGCGTGTTTGCAGGGTCGAAGACCTAACCTGAGGACCTGTGGCGGTATTTAATGCCGTTGCCGGACTCCAGCTGTAGGTTGAAGCGCCGGTTGCACGCAGAAGGGCAGATGAACCTCTGAAAATGGTGGTATCGGAGAATGCTTTTACGGCAATTTTAGGGAAAACCAATACCGTATCGTCATCTTCCACGAAGCAGGTTGTGCCGTTGTAAGCCCTTACCCTGTATCGAATGGCAGATTTGAACACTTTGGTTCTGTTGGTGTCATTGTCATTCAGCCAAACAATGTTGGTCCCGCCATTGGCACGCACCTTTAGGCTATCGCCCTCACAGAAAGGTGAAGTTCCAGTAAAGTTGAAAGTGAGGTTGGGGTAAGTTGTAAATGAAACGGTCTTGGAAATTGAGTCTGTGCATCCTTCAGCTGTAGTGATTGTGTAGGAAACCGTGTAAGGGCCAGTACCATTGAAAAATATTTTGGCGGGAGAAACGGCAGATGCGTTGGCTCCATTTACTTTCCACATGCGGCTGGCAATGGCAGAACTGGCAGCAACGGCCGAATCGCTGAACAGGATACTGTCTGGCACACAGCTGCCCGATTTTTTAAAGTTCAGGCTCAATGTGCCACGTACCCTGTAGGTATTGCTTGCACTGTCTGTGCACCCCCTGTTGGTGGTTGCAACTAGCGTTACAGTGTAATTGCCTACAGCTGCGTAAGAATGAACACTATCCTTCAGTAAATCTGTACTGCCATCTCCCCACTTCCAGGTTGCTCCGGTGATGGTTTGTGCCTGTGTTGTGGAAAGGGTTGGGAAAGAAGTGAATTTATTGCCCTTCAGACACTGGGTTTGGGTGTTACCCGCAACGGAAGGATCAAGTACGAAACCCACGCTGGGCAAACCATAAGCGGTCAGTGTCTTTGTAATGCTGTCTTTGCAGCCAAAAACAGATACACCATAAAGGGTTATTGTGTGCGAACCTATAGTGGCAAACCTGATTTTAGCGGCGGTATCGCCCGCAAGCGGAGAACCATCTGCCTTCCAAGACCAGTTTATCTGATTATCAGGAGGAATGGTATTGGCAATGCGACGGAAACGAGCCGTATCTGAAAGACAGATGTCTGAGGTAACAAAGTTAGGCACAGGCAGGTTTTGAACCGTAATATTCTTGGTAATGCTATCCTTACAACCCTGAATTGAGCGACCAATTAACTTAACAGAGTGCGGACCGGCCAGCGTAAACTTATACTTAAATGCAGTGTCAGTGCTGGCAGGCACACCATCCACTTTCCAGCTCCATGTAAGGGTGCTTTCCGGCGGCACCGTATTTCTGATGCGCAAGAAATAAGCACTGTCATTAAGGCAAACTACAGGAGCCGTAAAATTGGGCACCGGAAGGTTGAAAAGATTGAAGGTTTTGGTTACGCTATCTATGCAACCATTGGCAGCAGTGGCAATGAGCTTTGCACTCTGAGAACCGGGTACGGTGAATAGATATTTTGTAAGTGTATCAGTTTTATGGAACACGCCATTGATATACCACGCATAAGAAACCTGATTCTCGGGAGGATTGGTATTTCTAATGCGCCTAAATACAGCCGAGTCGTTGATACAGCTTGCAGGCGGAAGAAAATTTGCTGTGGGCTTGGCGAAAACACGTACCGGCTTGTCGGTAGAATCCGAACATCCATCATTGGTTGTTACAATCAGTCTCACATTGTATACGCCATCCGCAGCATAAGGATAGTTCACAGGCGAGCCTGTGCCGGTTCCGCCATCGCCATAAGACCAATTTCTGGAAGCAATCGAAGATGGTGCATTCACTTTGGATGAATCAGTAAAGCGGGTAAGTGCGCCTTTACAAACTTCCGTAAAACCAAAATTCACGGAGGGCAATGCATTGATTCGCACCATCGCAGTTGTTGAATCCTGATACCCTCCGCTGCTAAATACTTTTAGCTTGACGGTGTAATTTCCTGTGTCAGCATATGTGTATGAAGGTGCTTGTTGGCTGGAGGTATCTGAACTGAGGAGCGCAACACCGAAATCCCAGAAGAAGGAATCAATCGGAAAACGAAGGCTCACGGAAGAATCACTGAAGTTGATAGGTTGACCCAGACATGCCTTAAATAAAGGAGGAAGAACAGCAAAAACCTCATCCGAGCCCAAAGCATTGTGGCCAAGTGAATCATTGGCATAGGTAAAAAACGCCAGCGTATCTGCAGGCGAGGTATTTTGCAATGTACCTGCATCGTCAGCAGTGCCGTCTCCGTCAAGGGAAATCCAGTTTCCGGTTCCTTTGTGCAATACAAGCCTTAAACCGTTTGCATCGCCTGCTTCGTCGTCAATGTTCTGAAAATCATAATCCGGCTCTAGAACAAAATCACTTGCTGAAGTGTAACTGTTGGCCCCCAGTTTAAAATATCGAATATTGCTAATATTCCTTATTCCCGCAGGAATTGATCCGCTCACCGGGGCAGCGCCATAATTCATCCGGTTGTCTATGTAAACTGTATCCGTGCCTGTCTTGGAAAAGGTAAGCCTGACTTTTCTGTAATCCGTGTTGTTATTATCACCTAAGTGAAAAACAATATCTGCCGGGCCGGTTGAAACACCGATTGCGTATTTGCCATCTACAAAAGAACTTGAGTTACCACCGGTTTGAATGCATCCGGGTGCAAGCTGCAATAGGGCATTGCTTGTAGAAGTATAGAGAACACTATTGTTAAAATTCAGGGTATCTTTAATAGTTAAGACGTTGCTTGCCGAGCCGATCACAATACAGGCTGCCCCTGCACCATCGAGCGACACCGCTTTGATTATGGTTTTGCTAACCGCAATGTAAATATCTTTGGTAGACATGTAAAAATGCTCTGCAAAGTAGCCGTTACCCATAAAAATGGTATCTGCTACCGCTGCAGAATCATAAGCAGCCGCCAGGGTTCTTAACGGACCAATATTACCTGAAACAAACGTAGCAGATTTACCGTTATAGGAATTATTGCCTGCTGTATCTACATACCATTTGGCTGCATGGGTAACTTGGCTGACAACGATGGCTGCAATAAAAATGATGGTTTTTTTTACCGAAAAAACACCGGGCATAAAAGGTATTTTCATAGTTTAGCAATCGCAATAATACAAAAAATAATTAATTATTGTTATAATAATGACACAATTGCCACAAATTTAGAATGATTAAAGACACTACAAGTGTGAAATACAGCAACTTAAAAATTAATTGGCAGACATTATTTTACCAACACCAAAAACCTGCCAATTTATCTGCCCGATAAAACGGTTACTGTGCCGGATTCTGCGCGTATTTTGCCGCCGGAAATATGGTTATTGAATACCAGATAAATTACATAAATATATTGCCCATCCGGAACAATTTCACCCTTGTAAGTGCCGTCCCAACCCTGAGTAGCAGGGGCATCATATAATTTTTCTCCCCACCGGTTAAAGATGCGAAGGCTCGATTCTTTCAAAGTGCAATCGTTGTATTTGCAGTCCAGGATTGGCTTGAAAACATCGTTCCTGCCATCCACCTTACCGGGCGTAAAGGCTGAAGGAATGCAGATTTCACAAATGCAATCCGACAGGGTTACATCCGCGGTATCTGTGCGCGAACCGCAATATCCTGAGGTAGTGAGCACAATTTTGCTGCTATTACGGAGAACTGCAACAGGGCCTGAAGTTCCGTCACTCCAGCGGTAACTGTAAATACCATTCCCCGGTTGAGTTCCATTCAGGGTGAAGCCATTGCCCCTGCAACCCTTGATTTTTCTGTCCAAAACCCTTTGGGCACGGGATTGTAAAATTATCTCAAATGAATCCTGTTTCGGCCCGCATGAATCCGAGTAATTCAGGTAGAATTTGCCCGGTTTATTGAATTTTTTTACGTGGGACGTATCACCATCAAACCACTTTATTTTAACAGCATAATTTTGGGTGTTTTGAGTAAACACAAACGGGGTATCACAAATGGCTGTGTCCCTCAAGGCAAAAGACGGTCCGGCAGGTACTGCTGCGTGCAGTGTATCCCTCCTGCTTCCGCAGGCATCCGTAGTCACAAGTATATACATACCCGGTGAATTGATGGTTCTTTGCGGACTTGAAGTGCCATCATTCCATGAGTAACCGTAACTCAAACCGAGTGGCTGTGACCCATTAACGGCAACGGCAGAACCCGGGCAAAGGGATATCCTGGCGGGCAAAACCCTGACCATAACAGGGAAGTTCTTAATTTCAATTGTATCCCGGTAGGTTCCGCAGATATTGATAAGCCGCAGATGGTAAATGCCTGACTTTGAAATGGATTTTATATGCGATGTATCTCCATCGGACCATAGCACCGATGAATTATAATCCCTTATTCTGTATAGAGCAGGGCTATTTGCGCAAACAGTTGTATCCCTGAAACGGGTAGGCACCGGACCTGCACAGGAAACGCAATTGAAAGTCTGTTTGAACTTTACATCGCTCACAGCAGGACTTAAGTTGGTTGCAAACTTTCCGTCATAAAACATGGTGCCTTTGTTGGTGGTTAAGGAAACACCGGTATTGCTCACCGCAGTAAAGCTTGCACTGCGCATGCTGCACACGAATGTATCACAGGGATTTACCAGTGCAAGACTAAGATTTGGCACATCATAGAAATTGGTACCTGTAAAAGCCATACCGCCTCCCGGCAGCCTGGCGCTGTTGGTTCCTGAAATATGGTTTTGGAAGGAGTTATTTTTAAACCGGATAAGTTTCACATTCTGCACATTGCCGGAAGAATCCATCTCCGCAAAGCCATTATGCCAGTTCCACCCACCCGTGTTATGAATGAAGGAAACAATGAGGCGATTGTTCTCCCATTCAATTTTACCGCCAAAACAATATCCGAGGGTATATTTTTTTTGCCAGATGAAGTTTCCGTTTGAGGAATTAATACAGGCAACCCACATTTCGTAATTCCCCCCTGACTGGTAGTTACCAACCACATAAATTTTGCCGGCGGGCGAAACCGCCAGGGAGCTGATGGTGCAGTAATCGGGGGCGTTATAACCAAAACATTTATCAACCACTCCCTTGTCTTTTACAGTTAGGAGAATGGGAGATTTACCATCGTGTCCGCCTACCACATATCCAGAGCCCAATGCCGCAGATGCTCCCGCGTGCGATTGTGCTCCGTATTTGTAGGAATTCCTAAAAAGCTCATTTCCATTGGAATCAAGGGCTGCAAGCAGCAAATGTGAATCATAATTCCACTGATGGGATGAACCGCAGCCAAAAACAGTGCCGTCTTTTCTCACCATCACATTTCTGAACGCATCGTATCTGCCATAGTTTCCGTTGGATGTGGTCCTTCGCCACCACTTCAACGTTCCGTTTTTATTGAAACAGGCAATAGAAGCAAGCCCGGCTCCCACCGAAGGTTCATCTGACCTTCCACTAATCACACAGCCCCCCGACACAGTTGGGGCAATACCCACCGGATAGGATGTTTCATCCCCCGGGGATCCCACCCGCTTGAGTAAAAGCATCCTGCCCGAATCATTGAATTTAGCCACCAAAAAATCAAGCATATCAGAACCGGTGTTGATCGTACCGGTCACCCAAAATCCGTCGCTGACGGCTGCAATGCCATGCGGCTGAATATTATTTACAGAAGTCGCAGTAATAGTGGTATGGATCCGCACTTTAGGCGGGACACAAAAGTTCTGGGCCCATAGTATGTTTGCAATAAACAAGTATGCCAGTGCGGATATAATTTTATGCATACCCCGGAAAAATGATGTCACCTTAATTTGAGTAGCAATTAAACAAAAAAAGTAAATATAAACAACAAAAAGCTTAAAACCGGGTCAAAACAAGGGGAAGGTAAAACCAAAATCACCCAAAGCGGTTGGGCTTACTCTTGAAAGGCAGCAGCATTGCTTCCACCTTGTCGATGATCTCCCTTGCCTGGGCTACAATCTTCTCACCCTCCGGTGTCAATTTCACGGGCAGGCTTTTACGATCAAAAATCGAAACGCCCAGCCGGTCTTCCAGAACCCTGATCTGCTGGCTGACAGTGCTCTGTTCAGCAGCTACAAGATCTGCGGCTTTACTGAAACTCCCCGTTTCCGATACCGCAATAATGTATTGCAGCTGCCTCAATGTTACCAGCATGGTTTTGGTTATTTAGAATGGTAAACCTTCATCGCCGGAAGACGCATCTGCTGAAATATCTCCGTTTATTAGCATATTATCGACATCGGCAGAGGTTTCATGAATGGGAGCAGCCGGCGACGGAGCGGCAGAGGTCTGGGCCCCACTCTTTTTCACCACGTTCCATGCACGGATATCGTTGTACCAGCGGCCATTGTATTCGCGGCAGTCAATGTCAAAACTCACGGTCACGTCTTCGCCTTTTTGAATCTGAAACTGATCCACCTTGTCTCCCCAAATACCCATAAGTGCTTTTCTGGGATACTGACCACCCTGAACTTCGAGAATAAATTCCTGCTTTTGCCAGGGATTACCGCTCTTGTTTGTGCCTGTTACTTTAGGCAAAACTTCCAATATTCTTCCTGTAATTTCCATAAATATACAGCAAATTTATCAGATTTCCAAATGCATTAATACACGCACTTTCCACCGAATGAAATTACTTGGATCGAATAGCATCCACAGGGTTGAGTTTGGCGCCGGATGAGGCAGGCAGGAAACCGGCAAGAAGGCCCACAATTACGGAAACCCCGATGCCGAGTATTACATCAGATGGCATCAGATACAGGGTAAAACCACTTTCAAGCTGATGCTGCAAGACAAAATTGAGCAATTGCAGGGTTGCCCACACCATCAACAATCCGATCAGTCCGCCGATAATGCACAAAATAACGGATTCGGTAAGGAACTGTGACAGAATGAAACCGCGTTTGGCGCCAAGCGCCTTCTGAATTCCGATTTCCTGGGTTCTTTCCTTAACAGAAACAAACATAATATTGGCCACGCCAAAGCAGCCTACCACCATGGAAAAACCGCCGATGATGATACCGATAATCTTAATGGTGCCAAACAGCTCACTTACGGCATTGGTGATCATACTCATTCTGTTTACCGAAAAAGTAGCTTCCTGATACGGCCCGATTCTTCTATGACGACGCATAAGCTGACCGGTTTCAAAAGACAAATCATCCAGTGAAACTCCGGGAGCTGCCTTTAGCAAAATTTGTGTACCCTCGGAATTCTCTTTGTAGTTCATCATTGCCATACCCATCTTTAGCGGAACCATTACACGCTCATCCGCACTGGCATTGATGATACTTTGCCCCTCGCGGCGAAAAACGCCGATCACCCTGCAAACCTGGTTTTTTATTCGGATATCCTTACCCAACGGGTCTGCCCCCTGAAACAGATTGGCAGCAACCGAAGCTCCGATGATACACACAGGTCTTCCACCGGCACTCTCGTCTTCCGAAAAATAGCGTCCAAACTCTACATCAGCCTTCTGAACTTCGTTGTAACGGTGTGAAACGCAGTTGATACGCGTATCGGTTAAAGAAACGCCTTTAAATTCAATTTTTTCACTCGAACTAAAGGCAAAAGCCACGGCAGATGCCAGGCTTGCGTCCAGATTTTCTTCCAGAAACTTTGCTTCATCCAAGCTGGTCTCCGGACGTCTCAGGTATTTCCACCAGGGATAATTGCCTCCAAATTCATCCCAGGGCCATTTCTGCACAAACAGCACATCCGTGCCAAAAGAAGCAAAGTTATCATTGATATTTTTTTCCATGGAGTGCACCAGGGCATACACAACGATGATGCAGTAAATCCCAATGGTTATTCCCAGTACGGATAGCACAGACCTCAGTTTGTTTTTCCGGAGTGCATCCACAGCCATCCGCAGACTCTCCCAAAGGAATGCACCCAATCTCATAACGGCAAAATTACGGCTTTTTGCGCGGCCTGAGCGTATTGAACTCACGTCGGTAAATCAGACCGCCTCCCAAGGTGTTTCCGCTGACCCCGTTCGTAATGGTGCTGTTGTTTTGCTGCAGCAATAAATTGTTGCTTCGGCTGAATGCTTTAACCCGCCAGTTTTCATTGCGTGTCATGTATTCCAGGTTGAAATTCAGAGGCAATGCTACGCTGCTGACCAGCATGGCTACGGTCGGATCATAATTTACATCCAAACGCAGCCGATCGGTGAGAAACCATTCGCTGTTGATGAAAACCTTGGTATTGGTGCCTGTAGCACTGCGCACATCATCAATATTTACCTGAATTCGGGTGGGTATACCCAGTCTGGAGAAAATATCATTCACCACAGTACTCGCCACACCGGAAAGGCTGCTGCCTGCCACTCCGCTTCCGCTAACCCCGCCGGTTCCGCTGCCGGTGGCAAAAGAAGGCGGAATAAAATTACCAAACAGCAACAAAGCCACCGCCTGTCGCATGGTCTCATCCTTGTCGGAACGTATGCGCTGGATTACCGAATACACATCGGCAGATGCTCCGCCGGCAGCCTGCAGGTCAGGTGCCTGCAAATCAAAGGCTATTTCCGGCGCAAAAAGGTTGCCCTTCATCTGCAACTGACTGATAATGCGGGTAGCAGGATAATCCTTGCTGGTAGAAGAAACGGATGACATGAGGGCAGATGGCGAAATTTTCTTTTCAAAGCTTCCTGTCATGCTGATATTTACATTGTACGGATCTCCGTCCCATGAAATTACACCGCCTTTATCCAGGGCGATTTTTCGGGTAAGCACATTGATTCCGGGAAGAGAAAAAACATAATCTCCTTCAGAAACTATATAATTTCCGTAAAGGAAGAAATGTTCGTTTTCATCATACAGCATGCGCAGGGTGCCGGCACCGCGTCCACGGATAACATCTCCCAGTTTTTTATCAATCACAAACTGGGCTTCCGCTTCCGGCGTAGCTTCCAGAAACAGATTGATTCTGTAAATATCGTCGCCGTTGCTGCGCATGGCCGAAGCGGTATTGGTTTTTTTACCCTTTGCCCTGAATTTAACATGTCCCCCACCGAAAGAAGTCTCTTCCACATCCGAATACATCAGGTTTACTTGCGTGTTGCGGCGGGTTTTGAGGTATATATCCATGGAAATCCTGTCAAAAGGCCCGTAGATGCGGCAGTTGCCATCAGCATAGCCGGTGCCATAATAGAGGCTGTTATCCTTTTCGGTTGTATTCAACACCTTCAGGTTTCGGGCACTGTCTATGCGCAAATCCAGGTTCCAGTCGCTGAAATGGTTGTGTTTAATCGCAAGCTTTGCCAGTGCATGATTCTTACCGGTTTCATCCACAATTTTGGCCGGTTTGAAGGTGTAAAATCCGGTTTCATCAGCCATTATGGAGGCATTCAGGCGATACCATGTATTCAGATAATCAATTTTAAAATAGGCCCCCGAAATGTTGGCATTCCCGGTTAGCTCAGGATTATCGGTGTTTCCGCCAAGATGAAAATTGCCTGATAATTTACCTTCCTGCAGGGTTACAATGCCCTCAAGGAAAGGCTGCATGGACTTGACAGAAACAGTAGACGGGATATTCAGTTTCACATCAAACTGGTCTCCAATGATTCTTTTTTCATAAGCGATACTTCCCCTGGCCGAAACCCCATCCAGCGGACCACTTACGAAACCCGCCATCAGGCTTAACCGGCCGCGCTCACCCCTGTCATTTAACCCAACATCCAGGTCGCCGTAATTCACGCCCATATACTGAAGATCTCGGGCAGAAAAATCACCCCAGATACGGGGTTTTTTAACCACAGACGTAATATACACATCCGCATTGATGCGGCCCTTCAGGCTATCCAGCCCATGGCCCGGGAACAATGGGTTCAGGTTTTGGATAAGAAAATTGCCCGCATCCACGTGCAGGGTATCACTGTTGCGGTCTGAAATCATCCCATTGACCTCAAAAAACGCATCCCTGCTTTCAAAATACATATTGTTGATGCGAATGCGGCCTTGTGGCAGAAAGGTTATTCCGGCATTACCTGCAACCTGCCATTCATTATGCATCAGCTCCAGACGGCTGTTTGCCAGGTGCATGGCAACCGAATCTTTGTATACTTCGCTGTGGGTAATAAAATCAATTTCTTCATCCCAACGCGCATCTCGCATTTTCAGTTCCAGGTTCACATCCGACTGGCAGGCGGTACCCTTCATCTCCAGGTTGTGAAACCATTCTGAATCGTGGTGGCTGAGAAATGCAGCCGAAACATTGAAATCGAGGTGGCTGCTGTCTTCCTTGCGCGCATTGCAGCTCAGCTGCTTCGCAGAGAACTGCCCCCAGCAAATATCCATCGGCTCAACGGTCAGCTGCATGGTTTCGGATTTACCGTCAAACATGCCATAAGCAGTAAAGGAAGTGGTATTGAAAGAAGGATGTAAAATTCCGGATAGCAGGCCTGTTTGGGGTATGTGAACCGAATAGGAGAAGGAATCGGTAAATTTCGCTTTGGTATGCCTGAAGCGACGAGACAGAATTGTTGCCACTTCATTTTGCAAAACAGACACAATATTTGCGGGATCAAACTTACCTCTGAGGTAGCCTTCCAATGCTTCGCCCGAAGCGTAAACCTCGCTTGACCGACCCAGATTTCGCTTTCCAAACTGCTGTCGCGCATAGGAATAGACCTGTCCACCGCGGTGCACCGAAACATTGTTCAGATTAACGGTTCCCTGCATGGTAGCCGGATTCATTCCGGTAATATCCACGGCTGCTTTACCATACACCAGTGTCTGCGCCGTATCGATGCCCAGGGCGGCGAGGTTGGTTCCCCTTGTATTCAACGTAAAATTCCAGCGGGCGTCTTTGTCGGCAAATTCAACTATTCCGCCAAAATCTATGTTCAGCAAAGGATCATCCAGAAAAGCTTCTCCTTCAAATTTGGTAGCCGTGAGATTGCCGTTGACCCTGCCCCCCGTAAAAGTTTTGCCCAGCAAGGAATAGGATGGGATATCCCCGTTCAGGGTCATTTTAAACCGGTCTGAGGTAAGTCCCTCTCCTTCAATGTCCAGCTGAAATGCAAAGTCACCCAGTTTATCGGGCATAGAAAGCAAACTGCCAAGGTTTAGACTGGCGGAGGAAAACCGGCCTGCAAACAGGGCGTTTTCCAAACCATCCTCAAAATTCATGTAACCGTCAGCACCCACATTGCCGATGTCGGAAGTCAGATTGCCGTTGATATTGAAATCGAGCAGCTGTCCGTTAAAAACGCCGCTGTAGGTAATTTTACCCGCCTTTGATACCGGCTCGGGAAGGGCAACACCTGTAATAAGCCGTTCAAGGTCAGAGGCATGGGTTTGCAGGGTTTCAATATCAAACTCGCAATACATGGTTCGCCAGTCAGGCAGGCCTTCAAAAAACAAATCCCCTTTGAGCAGGGACTGTCCGGCCGTGGTAATTTGTGTATTCCTAAGCCTAAGCTTGTCGAAAGTGCCTGAAATATCCGTATTTACCAGCAATGATTCCTTGTGCCCCCTCAGTGTTTCATCGAAGATGGAAAGCTCATCCAAACAAACACTGCTGTTTCGCACGCGGGCTTTCCACTCGGTATTTGAGATAAACTCATCCAGATATTTGTAGCCGGGGTATTTAAAATGCAAATCGCCTGCAAGTAACGAGCAGGGCATTTTCAGCGACATGTTGTCGAAATCCATTCCCTTGTAATGGATGTTACATACCGCATTGAAGGCCTCAATTGTCAATCCGCTTCGCTCGCGTGTTTTGAGATCCACAGCGGTAAAATGCAGGGAATCATCAATCAGCCAGAAATTTCGGCAGTCACCTGAAATCCCATTAAACTCTAGATGATATTCATCAATTATACCGGGTACAGAAGGTTTGTGCCGTTCGTCAAAATAATGAAATCGGGTATCCTTTAACCTGGCATTGCCAAAGTGCACTGCCCAGGGCTTGGAAGGTGTCTTTTTCTTTTTGGGCGGACCATTGATGTAATCTACCAGAAAATCGATGTTTTGTCCTTTGACACCCTTGTGGTGACCCACCCGAATATATCCGCCGATGATTTCGCCATCAATAAAATCAATCTTTTTTCGCAGCCGGTCCCATTTTCTAAGATTGAAATCCAGCACACGGATAAAAATCATGCTATCTCCCTGCTGATCGCTGATAAAAATGCCTTCGGCATGCAGGTTTTGCACAAGGTCAAATTCAATGGATTTTACCGAAACGGTGCATCCCAGCTCTTTTTCGAGGTATTGTGCAGCACGTCCGGCCAGGTATGTCTGAACCGCCCTGCTACGAAACAATATGCCCAACAGACCTGCACATAAAAGCAGAAACAGTAAAAACCTGAGTATAAACTTGCGTAATTTTGTCCGCTGCTTTTTCAACCGTTTCGAATTTAAGGTACAGAAAGGCGCTCACTATCCACCAGCCATGCGTTATTCCACTATTTTGGGCATAGAAAGCAGTTGTGATGACACCGCTGTAGCTATCTGGCACAAGGGCAAAATCCTTGCCAATATCACAGCCGGCCAGGACATTCACCGCGAATACGGCGGAGTGGTCCCCGAACTGGCATCCAGGGCACATCAAAGTCATATCATCCCCACACTCAACCAGGCCCTGAAAACCGCAAATATTGCGGCGAATGATATTGATGCCATTGCCGTAACGCAGGGCCCCGGGTTAATGGGCAGCCTTTTGGTGGGACTGAATACCGCCAAGGGACTTTCCATAGCACTGCAAAAACCCCTGATTGGGGTGAATCATCTGCAAGCGCACATTGCAGCATTGTACATAGAAAATCCCGAACCGGAATTTCCGTTGCTGGTGTTGCTGGTAAGCGGCGGACACACGCAGCTGATACTGGTGACCGGCTTCACGGAAATGCAGATTGTCGGCACCACACTGGATGACGCCGCCGGCGAAGCTTTCGACAAGGCAGCCAAGTTGCTGGGCCTTCCCTACCCCGGCGGACCTCACATTGAAAACCGGGCTCAATCCGGAAACCCAAAGGCGTTTCCTTTCCCCCAGGCTTCCGTTCCGGGTTTTAACATGAGTTTTTCGGGTATCAAAACCTCCTTGCTGTATTTTTTGCAGAAGGAATCCAAAACCAATACCGGTTTCGCAACCGATAACATGGCAGACATTTGTGCATCCTACCAGCAATCGATAATCGATTATCTCCTTGGCAAAACCAAAAAAGCCATCAAGGAATACAACCCAAAAACAATTGCTCTTGCGGGTGGCGTTTCTGCCAACAAATCACTGCGAAAACAACTTAGTGAACTGGGCGCGGAACACAACCTGCCTTGCCTGATACCCGCGTTTGAATATTGCACCGACAATGCCGCCATGATTTGTATGGCAGGCCATTTTCTGCTGGAAAAGGGAGACACCACAGGACTGGAAGCACTGCCTTTTTCAAAGACCCTTCACAATCCCTGATCCTTTCCTATATTCGCCGTACTTTATGCGGAGAATAAACTACATTCATGAACAAGAACAGTGGCCAAATTTCAGGTTTGAAACGGCCCGTTTTGCAGGCTTGCTGGAGAAGGTTAATTTTCTTCAGGGACAATTGCATGGCCGCATGGAGGGTTATTCTCCCGAGTTAAGAAAGCAGGCCATTATCAATGCGCTGAGCAGCGAAACCATTGCCAGCAATGCCATTGAAGACAACTTTTTCGATTACGCCGAGGTAGAATCGGCGATTGCACGGAGTTTAAAAATACGATTGCCGGACATGGTGGTCTCCGGGGGCATGGCAAGAGGTGCTGCAGAAGCGGTTGCGGCCGGCGTTGCTCATTTTGACAAAAAAATTACCGCCGATATACTGTGCCACTGGCAGGCAGGGCTTTATCCGGGGGTTTCCTCATTTATCACGGGAGCATGGCGCAGCACAGGACTTGAAATAAAGGATAAAGGCGGAACGAAAACCCTGTTTCAGGCACCACCTGCCGAAACCTTGCCTGCAGAGATGAAAAAATGGCTGCACTGGCTGAATCAGGAACAGCAGGAAAGCAAACTGGTGAAGGCCGCGGTGGCTCAGTTCTGGTTACTTACCCTTCATCCCTTTGCCGATGGCAATGGTCCGCTTTCCCGCATCATATCGATGATGCTAATTGCCGCTTCTGAAAACGGGTTTCCCCGCTATTATGCACCATCGGCACAAATACTGAAAGAAAAAGAATCCTACTTCCAGATACTGGAGCATTGCCAGAAAGGAAATATGGATATTACTGAATGGATTCAGTGGTACATTGGAATTATTGAAAAATCCATTCTGGAAATGAAAAACACGCAAAATGCTGTCATGATCCGACAAAAACTGGAGGATAAAATGTCGGCGCTGGGATTATCGGCACGTCAAAAAGGAATTATCCGAAAAATTGCCAACCGCGAAAAAGGCCCGTTTACCAGCAGCGAATGGGCAGAAGCCGCAGGATATTCACCCGACACTGCCCTTCGGGAAATCAGAACTCTTCTTAATTTGCGCTTTCTGCAAAAGATGCCGAGCGGCGGCAGAAGCACACGCTACCGCCTGGTTGTTTAAATATCAGCTACTTAGAGGGAGATTTGTTCATTTAAAACGACCCAAAACCCAAGATAAGAAAAAAACTTTAAAAATGCAAGGTATTTCGTCAGAAACGGGTTGTGAATTCATCCCTAAAATCATTATTTTTGCCGTTCTTAAGAAATTATGGCTGTAATACAAAAGCTCAGAAATTCAGGTTTGGTGGTAGTAGTTATCATCGCTGCCCTGATCCTTTTTGTTGTTGGTGACATCCTCACAGGAAACCGCCTGGGACTCGGAGACGGACTGCAAGGCGTTGTTGGAACCATTAACGGAAATCAGGTAAAATCCAAAGACCTTGAGACCAAGGCCCAGGAATTGTTCAACAGTTTTATTGAAAGAGACCAGACCGGTGAACTGAATGACCCGGAGAAATTCAAAATGGCTCTGGAACAGGCATGGACTCAGGCTTGGAGCGAAATACTCCGCAACCGTACCATTGACAAAGAACTGGAATTGTCGGGCGTTCGCATCACCGATGAAGACATAAACGATCTTCTCGTGGGTCCAAATCCGCTTGAATATGTAAAAGGCGATCCCAATTTTCAGACAGATGGCCGCTATGACCGCAAGAAAGTGGAAGATCTGTTCAAAAAGAACCGCAAGGATAAAAACCGCATTAAGGCATTGACCCGCTACGTGACCAGCATCAGACAAACTGAGGGCATGAAACGTTATGGCACATATATCGCCAAATGTCTGTACAAACCCAAAACCGTTCGCAAATATGAATACATCGCTGCCAATGCCGGTTTATCAGGAAAAATGGCTACCATTGCGTACAGCACCATTCCTGACAACAGCATCAAGGTTACCGATGCAGATCTGGAGCAATACCTTAACAAACACCGCGAACAATACAAGAGTAAAGAAGAACTTCGCGATGTTCAGTACCTGGTGTGGAAGATCGTTCCCAGCGCAGAAGATTCTGCCTACACGCAGAAGCAGGCCGTTGGCGCTGTAGCCTCTATGAAAGAAGAAACCAACCCTGATACTGCAGGCGAAGGCATTTCTGCTTTTGTTTCTAGGGGCAGCCTTCCAAAAAACACACCAAAAGAGGTATCAGAAATCGTTTGGACAATGCCCACACTTTCTGTGGCCGGACCATTCTACAAAGACGGCGTATACTCCGTTTACCGCAAAATAGCAGAGAAAAAAGACAGCACACCGTCCGTGAATGTCGCGCACATCCTGATAAAAGTGGGTGAAGCACCTAACAAACAAATGATTGCCGACAGTGCCGCAGCACTTGCCAAGGCCAATGAACTGGCAGCACAAATCAGGGCCGGTGCGGATATGGCCAAGCTCGCAGCCGAATGGAGTTCTGACCCAGGTTCAGTGAACAATGGCGGCAGTTACGGCTGGGTTGGAAAAGAAACCTACAACAACTATGTGGCTCCTTACCGCAACTTCGCCCTGCGCGCCGCAAAAGGTCAGGTGGAGGTTGTTAAATCTGATCTTGGACTGCATGTAATGAAAGCCCTCGCAGACCCGGATTTCACCCAGATTAAATTTGAAGAACAGCGTTTTGAAATCGTTGCCGGCAGCAAAACCGTGAAAGAAGTAGATCAGGTAAGCCGCAAATTCAGAAATTTGGTCGTGGAGGGGAATGCCAAAAGCTTCCAGAATGCCGTGGATAAAATGGGACTTAACGTGCTCGTGCAGAAAGACGTGAAATCCAACATCAGAAATCTTCCGGGCATTGACGAATACAGCGACATCCGCACTATACTCGACTGGATGTTTGACAATAAACGCAAAAGAAACGATGTTTCTGACAGATTTGCTTTTGCCAACCTGCATGTGGTCATGTTCATGAACGCCGCAAAACATAGCGGATATGCAGAACTGGAAGATGTTCGTGAAAAAATAGAACCGCTGGTAAGGGCAGAACTCAAAGCAGAAAAAATCAAAGAGAAATTTGAGAAAGCCCTGGCATCAGCCAAATCTATCGAGGAAGTGGTCCAGAAAACCGGAGCATCGCTCATGCCAATTGACGGTATCAGAATCAACAACACTACGTTGCCACAGCTCAATAATGAACCTAAAATTGTAGGAGCACTGTTTGGTGTTGAGGTGAAAAAACTCAGCAAGCCCATCGATGGCAATAACGCCGTAGCCGTGGCATTCGTTGAAAAGCGCGATAAAATTGACGTTCCCAATTCCGTGCTGACCAATCCCGGGTTTCAGTATACCGGTGATATGCTCATGAACTTCCTGGGTGAATTTGCCTCCAGGGCAGCAGAAATTGCCGATTACAGGTATAAATATTCCGAGAGTATAGAACTTACCGAAACAGGTAATATTGTTTTAAAACTTAAATAACAAAAAGCCCCACAAAATGGGGCTTTTTTTATGATGTTTGTTTATCCAAATCAAACATCTGCTTTGTATATTGCAACCGTATAAATATCGATACTATGTCTGTAATCACACACGAAATTTCACTCGACAATTTTCATCATCAGATCAACTGGGCTCTTCAAAATTACTGCTCTCACGGCTTGAAAGCCGGGGATTTTAACCAGGTAGTTATCGGTGGCCTCGGAGGATCCGGTATTGGTGGCCGCATTGCCAGGCTGGCCATGATCAATCAGTTTCCCATTCCGGTGGAGGTTTTTTCTGCCTATGATCTTCCCGGATATGCCAACAATAAAACACTGGTAATTTTATGCTCATACAGCGGCAATACGGAAGAAACCCTGGCCATGTATGCGGAAGCCAAAAACAAAGGCTGCAAAATTGTTTGCCTTGCCAGCGGTGGTAAAATCATGCAGCAGGCTCAGGAGGATCAGATACCCTGCTACCGCATAGAAACGGGCTACCAGCCACGCATGGCGCTGGGATACAGCCTCAGCACTTTATTGTTGATGTTGTCTGAACTCTCCGGAAAAAGTGTGGCAGATGAACTTAAAAGCACAGCAACAATGCTCCAGAGCAATGAAAAACTGAAACAGGAGGCCCGCAAGATTACCGATTTTTTCAGTAGCACCATTCATCACAAGTTCGTTGTGGTTTGCGATCCGGACTATGAAGCCGTTGCGGTTAGATTTTGTCAGCAAATACAGGAGAACGCCAAGGGAGAATCCTTTGTTACCGTGCTACCTGAGGCCAACCACAATGTGATAGAAAGCTACCACGAACACCACGACACCAATTTTATCCTGCTAAATAGCGGTAATAACGCCCGCACCAACCTTCGTTTTCAGTTTTTAAACACAGTATTGTCCGAGCAAAACAACCTTGTGCACGCTTTCTCCGAATCAGGTTCAGGAATTCAGCGCTTGTTCGAGGTTATCCATATTCTGGACTGGGTAAGCATTTACGCTTCAGATCTGCGCAAAGCAGATAATATGCGCGTAGATATTATCATGCGCCTGAAAGGATTCCTGGACTCGGTAAAATAACCATTGCGGGTGACAGGTCAGAACCTAAAAGTAACCTTTCTTGGCACCGGTACTTCGCAGGGAGTACCACCTATTGGTTGTACTTCAGAGGTTTGCCGGAGCAACAATCCGAAAGACAAGAGACTTCGGTGCAGCGTACATATTGAAGTTTGCGGAATCAGCATTGTCATCGATGCGGGACCGGATTTTAGGTATCAGATGATACGTGCAGGGATAAACAGGATTGACGCCTTGCTATTTACCCATGAACACAGGGACCATACTGCAGGACTGGATGATATAAGACCCTACAATTATTTGCAGGAAGATCATCTGGATGTGTATTGCACCCGGCATGTACTGAATACTTTTCATAAACAATACAGTTATGTGTTTGATGAGAAACCCTACCCGGGCATTCCCCTACTGCGCTTTCATCAGATTGAAAACAAACCTTTCGAAGTCCGTGGAATTCCCATCATTCCCATTGAAGTTATGCATTTCAAGCTGCCTGTACTGGGGTTTCGGATCGGCGATTTCACGTACATTACAGACGCTAATTTTATAGCAGAAACGGAGTGGCAAAAAGCTACCGGAAGCAAACACCTTGTGCTAAATGCGCTGCGGAGAGAAACGCATATATCGCATTTTACCCTGGATGAAGCTGTTATGATGGCGCAAAAAATCGGGGCTGAACAAACCTGGTTTACCCATATGAGCCATCAGATTGGTTTGCACGATGAAGTTAATGCCGAACTTCCGTCCAATATGCAGCTTGCCTATGACGGACAAATGCTGGAAATGTCTTATTAATGCATAAAGACAAATCGACCCATTTCTGTTTCGGATCCGTCCTCATTTATGGCAAACACAAAATAAACACCGCTGGCGGGTTTTGAACCATTCAGCCTTAATCCGTTCCAGGTGGCTGTTCCGCCATTTGCTTTGGTTTGGTATACCAGATTTCCTGTTGCATCGGTGATTCTTATTTCAGCATCTTCGGCCAGCCCCTCTATTGTTACCAATCCGCTGTAACCCGGCTTAACCGGATTTGGATAAATCTTAAGCTTACCAAACTTATCGCCTGCTGCACTGGCATCGCTGCGAAAAGAAACAATCCCTTTATCCGTGCCAAAAAAAACTTCACCGGTTTGGTCCTGCTGTCCAATGCAAATAATTCTGTTGTCAGGCAGGGGTGAATTATCGGTACGAAACTGTGTAAGCACACTCTGACCGTTGACATCTACGAGAAAAGCACCGTTGTTCGTAGCGAACCATTTGCGGTTACCGCCATCTACACATATATCATTGATACTCTCCTCTCCCAGCAGGTAGCCGTCAACACCATTCTGCCGAATGATAAGCCGGTCTGCATTGGCGCCTTCAAAAACAGAAACCGGGTTGGTAAATACATTCAGCCCCTGTGAGGTACCAATCCACACATAGCCATTGGAATCACAAGCCATGACAGTAACTTCGTTGGTAATAAGTCCATCTCTGTTATTCAGAATCCGGCTTCTGTCATCGAAGGTATTTCCGGGAGTTTTGTTGTCATCGTATACCAAAATTCCACCTGCTATGAGCTGTATCCACTTATAACCATTCTGGTCAACAATCAAATTCCCGACATCAGAAGTAGGTATTGGGATGGCTGTCCACTGCCCTGCTCTGTTCATCATGTGCAGTCCAGCACCGGGCGAACCATAATTGGTGACCCACAAATTTCCTTTTTCGTCGGCACAGATTCCCGAAGCGCGCACCATATTTAACAAGGGCGTGGGCCTAAGGGTACTATTGGCCGCATCCCAGCGATTTATGGCATCTTTTCCGCGAAATTCAAGCAAGCCATTGACGTGGGTGCCCACATAATTTTTACCGGTCACACGGTTGTGATAAACAAA
>CANHQZ010000002.1 GCA_947463125.1 Flavobacteriales bacterium
GGTGCCGCTACCGAAGTGGAAATGAAAGAAAAGAAAGACCGCGTAGATGACGCCCTGCATGCAACCCGTGCGGCTGTGGAAGAAGGTATCGTCCCCGGCGGCGGTGTTAGCTTTATCCGTGCCATCAAGGCGCTGGATGGCCTCACCGGCGATAACGAAGACGAAACTACCGGCATTGGCATCGTGCGTCGTGCTTTGGAAGAGCCCTTGCGTCAGATTATTGCCAACGCCGGCGGCGAAGGCAGCATCGTGGTGCAGAAGGTAACCGAAGGCAGTGCCGATTTTGGTTACAATGCCCGCACTGAGAAATACGAAAACCTGATTGCGGCCGGTGTAATCGACCCCAAGAAGGTGAGCCGTGTGGCTTTGGAAAATGCAGCATCAATTGGCGGCATGATCCTAACTACTGAGTGCGTTCTTTCTGAAATTAAGGAAGATGAAAAACCCCATTCTCATGGCCCCGACATGGGTGGCATGGGCGGCATGATGTAAGCATCGGCTGAAAATTGGAATAGAAAAAGGTCGCCATTGGGCGGCCTTTTTTTGTGTAATAATAGAATCTTAATACTGTTGCAGGTTACCTTTGCACCGTGAAAAGGCTTTTGCTGTCATTATTAGCTCTGCTCTCCATCAGTGTTTTGTCGGCCCAGCCTTGCAAATCCATACGTAACAACCCCAAGCAACTCACCACCAAATGCATCAAAATCCACTCTATTCTTGTGGATGCCTGTGGTTTGCCTGAAGGGGAAAATGAAATTTTGCTGTTTTATACCGGAAATGCTTCCCTGACATTAAGTAAGCTGAGTGCAAAATGGCCAACAGCAGGAAACAACTGGCTGGGCTTGACGCAAAACGCTACTACCGCAAAAAAAGTATCTGATATCAATGCTACTATCACCGGCTGCGGAAGGCTGATTGAGCCGGTTGCCGGTGTTATTCCTGCAAACAGGCAGGTATATTTATTTACGTCCACCAATTTCATTGTGGGATCCAATCAGTTTACCAATCTGTCAGACACAGCGTATGCCATTTTTCAAAAATCAGGAAATACTGCAGGACATTTTGCCAATTATTCCACGCCTTCAGGTTTGCGCACCACGATTTTATCGGTTGCGGGTTCCTGCAGTGATACTACGACCTATGATAAAGTAAAACTGGTTAAGCAGAATGGATCGGTGGGAGCAGAAGACGGCGGATATGTTAATTTTGACAGCCTGGGCGGTGCAACCTATCTCAACGACGGCTGCAATGCCCCGGTGGATCCTCCCAAAGTGAGCGCCCAAATAACCAACGGCAGCAGTTTTTGTCCGGGGGATTCCGTCATGCTCAAAGGAACGGTTTCCGGCGGTCTGTGTTATGTGTGGCGTGCCAAAACAGGTCTGTTTTCTGATACAACATCGCTGAAAACGGTTTACTATCCCGATTATAGCAATCCGTCTGCGCCCGAATTGTGGCTGTTTAGCTGCAAAAGCGGTATCAAAGCTGCGGTCAGCATAAATATTAAAGCCCAGCAATCGGTTTTTGCAGGAAAAGATACACTGGTGTGTGCCGGCAACGCCATTGTGCTTAAAATGCGTTCAGGTGCGGGGCCTGTGCTTTGGAAATCGCTGGGTGGAGCCGGTAATATTCAGAATCCTTCTGTGGCTGCTACAACTTATGTGCCTGCTGCAGGGGATACGGCCGTGAAATTCGTTTTGCAGGCGTTCAACGGGTGTAAGGCTGCTAATGATACTTTTAAAGCAGTATGGATTCAGAAAATCAAACCTGATTTTACATTGTCGGATTCTGTTGTTTGTGAGAATTCCGATTCGGTGATTCTAAATGCATTAAATAAGGGAGGCGTTTTTAGCGGACTTAAGCTATCGTCTACTCCGGCTTACTGGCCCTCTGTGCCGGGCAGATACAGAATTGTTTACAACACCAGTAATAAGGGATGTAAAGATTCATCCGTAAGGTTCTTAGTAGTGAATCCAAAACCCAATCCGCGGTTTGATTTTTTACCCAATGACACAGTTAAGATAGATGTAAGGGTGAATGTTAATCCACAACAAACCGGAGCATACCGCCACTTATGGACCGAAAACGGCAATACCGTAGTTTGGCCAATTTTGTTTGTTAAAGAGGGCCGATATCGAATATTACACAGCATCACTGATTCAGCAACCGGATGTACGGATACTTTTTCGTCAGTACTTACAGTTTATGCAGACGAAGACATTCGCATGGCCAATGTTTTTACTCCCAACTATGACAGCCTGAATGAGATTTTTAACTTTGTGGGTGTCGGGGTAAAGGAATCAAACCTTAAGATATTTAACCGATGGGGAGAAAAACTCTTTGAAAGCAATGATCAGAGAATAGGCTGGAATGGAAAGACCCACAATGGAGTAACCTGCCCGGAAGGTGTGTATTTCTGGCAATTGTATATACAGATGCAAAGCGGTAAAAAATCTTATTATTCCGGCACCGTTACCTTGCTGCGTTAATCCTGTCTATCTTCGCATAATGCCGCGCATACTGGCCTTTGATTACGGAATGAAACGAACCGGCATTGCGGTTACCGATCCACTGAAAATGATTGCAAGTCCGCTTACTACGGTCGACACATCACACCTGCACATATGGCTGCAGCAATATCTGGCTGCTGAACATGTGGAATCTTTTGTGGTAGGACTTCCAAGCAGGTTGAGCGGTGAAGATACACATGCCACACAGCCGGTTTTGTTATTTATTGAAAAGCTGAAGGAGGTATACCCCGGTATACCTGTCTTTACCATTGACGAAAGGCTGAGCAGCCGTGAGGCAAAGCAAAGTATTATCAGCAGTGGTGCCGGAAAACAAAAACGTGCGGATAAGAAATTGCTGGATACCGTGAGCGCAACCTTAATTTTGCAAACCCACCTTCAGAGAATCTCATGATATTACCCGTTTACGCCTATGGACAGCCGGTTTTACGGAAAAAAGCCTCAGAAATTGATAAAGATTACCCCAATTTGCAAGGGTTAATCGCCGACATGTTTGAAACCATGTATGCCAGCAATGGTATCGGACTGGCTGCACCCCAGATTGGCCTGGGCATCAGGTTATTTATCACAGACGGTTCAGAAATTGAAGATATTAAACCGGAGGGCTTTAAGCAGGTATTTATTAATCCACAAATATTGGAGGAATTCGATGAGAAATGGGATTATGAAGAGGGTTGTCTCAGTATTCCCCAGGTACGTGCCGATGTAAACCGCCACAGCAAACTGGTTTTACGCTACTTTGATGAAAACTGGCAGGAACATACCCATGAGTTTGAAGGGATGGCAGCACGCATTATTCAGCATGAATACGATCACATAGAAGGAATTTTGTTTACTGACCGCATTCATCCGCTGAAACGAACCATGCTCAAATCCAGGTTAAATAACATCAGCCAGGGGCGTGTGAATGTTTCCTATAAAATGAAATTCGCCAAAAAATAAAACCGTCTGTCCGATGGAGGAAAAGCGCAAGCCGGCATATCGCTATTACTGGATTCTGCTGCGTCCCGTAAATCTGGGTATCATTATCCTTACGATGGGCTTGTTTATGATGCATGCCTCCCGGTGGAATATACAAAACCTGCGCTGGCCGGATGCCGTGTTCGTGGTTCTTTCAGTACTGTTTACCGCTGCGGCAGGCTATGTAATTAACGATATTCTCGACATTGAGGAGGATATCATCAATAAGCCGGAAAAACGCATCATTGCAAAGCATATATCCGTGAAAGCCGGACTTGTTTTTTATGGTCTGCTGCTCATCAGTTCCATCGTTTTTGGTTTTTTAACCGGACTGAGTATGGGGTTGGTTTGCGCACTGATATCCGTATTGCTCTATTTCTATTCTTCCGATTTAAAAGGAACTACACTGTGGGGCAATCTGCTGGTTTCTTTAATGAACGGTGTTGTGGTTTTCTTTTCCGCACAGGGTGTAGATGAGAAATTCAACGGATATTTTGCGGAATATGCATTTCTGGCATTCCTGATTACGATGGCCAGGGAATTAGTGAAGGATATTGAAGACAGGGAAGGTGATGCAACAAAAGAATATGAAACTTTTCCTATCGTTTACGGAACTAAAAAATCAGTGTGGCTGTGCATGGGGATTCTTACCCTGCTTAACATCCATGTGGTTTATCTCATCACGGAAAGCAGGAACCTCTATTTCGGGATTTTTAGTTCTGTATTTGTATTGCTGCCGGTATTTTATTTTTATTACCAGCTGCTGTCAGCAGATGAGAAAGCTGATTATACACGAATCCAAAAGCGGTTGAAATGGCTGATGGTTTCCGGAATTTTATCGGTTGTTTTTCTGTGAGGGCCACGAAGCCGCAACTGCCGCAAGCTCATTATACCAGTCTTCCCCCATTTTTCGGATAAGCGCTTCTTTTAAAAAAGCATACACAGGAATATTTTCATCTTCGCCTCTCTTGCAGGCCGGCTCACAAATATCCCATCGGTGGTAATTCAGGGCGGTGTACTCTCCGTATTCTTTGGCCCGAATAGGATAGAGATGGCAGCTAACGGGCTTTTTAAAGGCAGTTTTGCCTGCTTTCCATGCATTTTCAATGCCACAGGTTGCAACCATTCCTTCATATACCAGAAAGGAACATTCGCCACCGGGAAGACAGGTGGTAACGGCATCGCCTTCGGGATCTTTGGTGTGAAAACCCTGTGTTGCGATGTTTTTGATACCTTCTTCCGATAAAAATGGGCTTATACCCGGGAGTTCCTGCTCTATAATCTGAATTTCTTCCGGGAGGAGGGGGGCGCCGGCGTCGCCTTTTACGCAGCATGCACCCAGGCAAGCCTTGGTATTGCAAGCAAACTTTTTTTCAATGATATCTTCAGAAACAAGGGCGTTTCCAACAATCAGCATCAGATGATTTCTTGTTTGTTCAGAAAATCTTCATGGCCCAGTTTTTCGAGCCTTGTGGCTTTTTCCATTACCTCATCGCTGATGCGCTTTTTATAATCTTTAATTTTCTGCGCAATATTCTCATCCTGCGCTCCCAAAATCTGGGCTGCCATAATGCCGGCATTTCTGGCTCCATTGATAGCCATGGTGGCTACGGGCACACCAGGGGGCATCTGCACAATGCTGTAGAGGCTGTCTAAACCGCTGAGGTTGCTGCTTTTTACAGGCACGCCAACCACCGGCAAATGCGTAAGACTGGCAACCATACCGGGTAGGTGCGCAGCACCACCGGCACCGGCAATGATAACCTTTATGCCCTTTTCAGGGGCCTTTGCTGCATAATCAACCATGCGCTGGGGTGTGCGGTGTGCAGAAACGATGGTCAGTTCGTATGAAATGCCAAAAAATTCGAGCATGCGCGCCGCTTCCTGCATTACAGGAAGATCGCTGTCGCTGCCCATGATGATGCCTACTTTAGCCATTTTTCGATTGTGTTACAAAGTTCGCAATAATTGACCATAAAACATATACCGCTAAAAATGGGATACCTGCATATACCCCAAATACTGGAATACAAGCCAGTCCCAGCAGAGGAACAGCGGCTTTCCAAAGTAGCAGCGGATCTCCTTTTTTAAATTTTAACGACAGCATGGGCCAGTCAGAAACCATAAGGTAAGCAGCCAGCACGGGTGCAAAACTGAAAAAGTATGGATGCTCAAAAAATGCTTTAAACGGGCTCTCAGCTGTATTTTCGAATGCCAGAATCAATGACCCGAATGCGATGCCGGTAATGGGTGTTGGAACCCCCAGGAAGCCTGTTTTCTGGCGGGTGTCGATATTGAAATTTGCCAGTCTCCAGGCACCTGCCAGCGGCAGGGCAAGCCATGCATAGCGTGAAGAACAAAATCCATCGGGAATACAATATCCTTTTTGCAGTGTATAATGCAGCATGATAAGACCGGGCAGCAGGGTAAATGTGATCAGATCGGCTAAGGAATCCAGCTGTTTTCCTAGCTCACCATCAGCGCCGAGCAGGCGTGCGGTAAAACCGTCTGCAAAATCAAGAATTGCGGCCAGCCCCATGCAAATCAATATACTGTTCATGTCGCCTGCCATAAGTCTTTCGATACCAATTGCGCCACAGGCAAGGTTTCCGAGGGTCAGCAGATTGGGGAGGCTTTTCAGCAGTTCTTTCATCGTAAAATCAAAGGTCAAAGTTAAAGAAAACCGAGAAACTGCTGCCGGTGACTTGTGTCTGCAATAGATTCCGTGCGTAATAGAGATTGGTTCTTGCCATAAACCAGTCGGGGGCTGAAATATCACGCAGATAGCCCGCTGCAACTCCTGCACTGGCATGTTTCATTATTTTGTAGTGCATTCTTACCTGAAAACCGACACCCAAGGCATGGTTGTTTGCAGTTTTTAAAAAGGCAAGATCCGGATTTAGAAAACCACCGGTATACCTGCGGCATCGGATGGTTTGCGTGGCATGAAAAATCTGTGGTCCCAGGTCCATGCTGAATGTATTGGAAGTTATAAACCTCCAGCCTGCATAGGCTCCTGCAAACTGAAATAGGTAACGAATGGATATTTCATCTTTTCTTGCATACAGCTCATCAGAAATAGTAGAGCCCATTTGCAAGCCTGCGGTGAATTGCGGGTTATTCCAGTTCAAGCCAAATACAAAGGGGAGCTGGTTATACTTGGCGGAAGCAAGTGTTGGATTTATGTGGTTGGCCAGTGCTGCGGAATTATTAAGAAACAGGGTGTTTAACCCCAGTGTGAAACCGAATTTATTTCTTGAAGGCCCGGGTTTCTGGGTTTTTAAACGAAACTCACGAACAGCAATAAAGAAACTGAATCGGGAAGCAAGGATGGAATTTTGTTTCTCATCTAGCTGGGCAATGCTCACCGATTCTGCAGGTGCAAGCTGAAGTAGCCGTGATATTTCCTTTTGCAGGGCAGCATCACCTATTTCTGCTTCCGTATTTGCCTTGGTGGTATTGTTACGTTCTTCTTCATAAAAAATGCCAATACTCAATGTTCCGCTGTTCGAGCGAAAATAGCGTTCCTGCAGCCGGTGAGCCAGGCTTTGATAGGCATACCATCCGCAATCTCCATCCTGTTTAACATAGGCGGTATGGCATCTCCCGAATTGTCCGAAAAATTTTGCAGTTGTATCACTGTTAAGCAAACGGGTAAGTTTTCTGTACATGTTTTCTTCCCGCCAGGTATAATAAAATGCGCTGCTTCTGTATTGATTCCATTGCTTGTATTCACGCAGACCATTAATACCGGACTGAACTTCGGCATAACGGTTTCCTGTCCAGAATTTTAAGTCCTTATCCAGGCTGTCAAAATGCTCCAGTATTACATCAATGCTTCGGTCGATGGAAAAAGGCTGACCGCTGCCCTGGTAGTATTCACGCTTTTGAGCGCTTTCAAATTCTTTAACGCCGCTGTATTTAAGCCATCCTGCTGCCTGATGCACAGCCTGAACCGCAGTATAAAGGCTTTCGGGTACTTTCGTTTTAGGCAGTAAGTCAGATAACCTCAATAATGCAATGTCGTTAAATCTTTCAACATCAATCCCGTGTATCTGAATGCGTTTTTCGGCAGGCAGGGTAAGGTTCCATTCCCTGATGTCTTCCAGAATTTTCATATGCTCCACCGACGTAGTAGCCTGCAGGCAATACTTTTCCATTGTGTCAATCTCATTCACATACCGGTTTGCATACCATCCGCGGGCTTCACCCAACTCCAGAAGCAGGTGTTTAACGCCTGCTTTTTCATGTAAAAAGCGCAGCAGTTTAAACTCAATCAGCCCATTGATAGCTACATGCCTGTGGTTCTCGCCGGATATAAAAACCCTTTGTTCGGACAAAACACGTTGCAGTTGTTCAAAACCGGCAAAATCGTCAGACTTTTCGGTGTTGATTTTATAAAACGGATTGCCCGGCTCCGCCGCAGCCGAAGCAGGGATTTTCCGTTGCGAGTGAAGTTCTGAAATTAGGGTAGAACAGGCGGCAAAAAACAATATCAGGGTCTTTAATCTCATAATTCAGCCTTCCTTTCTACATGTTTCTTTCGGGAAAGGTGCCAGCCCATAGAAAGGTTTACATAAATCTGATTACCCCTGAATTTGCCCATGGGCCCGCTGAACCGGTTGTTTACTCGCCAGCGTCTGTCGGAAATGTCCCAGCCGTATCCTGCTTCTGCCGAAAGGAAAAAACGCTGCAAGGTAATTATCCCTTTTACGTTTAAGCACATTGCCATTACAGGATTGACAGCCGCAGTCGGTAAAGTATATCTTGAAATGAAGACAGTGTCACTCAGCGTATTCGGATTATTTACGATATGGTTCTGATAACTGAGGGCTGAGCCCACGCCAGCCTTCAGCCAGGGCTTTGCGGAATACAAATTGGTCATCCCTGAAAAGTATGTTCCCCAGTAATGATAGACTGATCCGGGAATTCTTGCCCGCTGAAAGAAGCCAATTTCGTAGTGGTTATTATCTAAATCCCAGCCTGACAGATTGATGCCATAATCAGGTACAATTTGTACTTTCGGTAAACCGTACGCTTCCATCAAACTGTTAAGCTCAAAAACATCAACGGCATGAATACCGGTAGTGGCACCAATGCTGAAAAGGGGAGTGTATTTTGCCCCAGATGTCATTTTTGTTTCATCCATATCCGGAATCACTGATTTTGAATCAGAACCGCCACCCATGACAAGCGCAAACGTAAATGGCAATTGTTTTTCCGGCTTGTTAAAATGACATAAGGAGACTGATGACTGTGGAAGGCCAGATCGGATTTTCTGTAGTTCATTTTGAACAACTTTCGTTTCGTCTTCGGTATCGGCAGGTTCGTTGTAATATACTCCCAGGTTGAAAAACTGCCCGGAAATACTGCTGTCTTCGCTAAGTCTGCTGCAGACAGGAGAGAAATTATACAGATTACATTCACCCTGAAGCCATGTGTTTGATGCAAAGCAGCGGCCCATCATGCAGATGAATTTTTCACGGGGCAGCGTTTTAAAAATTCTGCTGATATTCTGTGATACCAGTTGCACCCTGAACGGGTCTTCCAGGGCAGTATTGAAAAGGGCATCATATCGAATTGCCGCTTTAAGGCTTTGCATCAACGATTCCATACGGAACCATTCATCATCTCCCAGCCAGTTCTGATAGGATTCCTTCAGGGTATCAAAACCTGCTGCAAATTCGAGATAGGTGTTTTTTATAGAGAAAGGCGGGCTTTCACGGTCATTATCCGTTGTATCATTTTTAATTTGTTGGTAGCGAATGGCGCCTTGCAATGCTTCTATGGGAATCCTCAGTTTGTCCGGCGGAGTTTTATCCTTCAGCAAGTCATAGATTGCCAGGGCCGGTACTATCAGCTGGTTATCGGCATCAATACCGATAATGCGAATTTTAAGGCTATCCGGAACGCCTTCATTGAGCGTGTTAAGACGTTTGTAAAACAAAATATCCTGCTGGTTTAAAGCCAGCGATAAATTTGGCAAAACAGATACATCGTTTAGATACACCAGGCGATGCAACCATTCACCGCAAACAGATGAGACCGGAGCCATAAAATACCTGTAGCCGGCCTTGTTTTTTGCATAAGAAACCAGTTTTGTACTCACGGTGCGGGTGATTTCCGGGTATGACCGGTTTATGCCCATCACCATTAAACGATTGCTTTGCAGCATAGAATCAAGTATTTGCATTCCCCGAAAGTCGCGGGAGTCGGTGAGATTCAGAAATTGCCGGCCCGATTGTGCAAGCAGCGGAAAAACACCTGCTGCCAACAACGCAAAAAGCCCGCTTCTCAGATTCATGCAGCCAAGATACTATCTTATTTTACAATCTCCGTCAGTTCGCGGTAACGAAAACAGGAGGTAAGGTGATCATTCACCATGCCGGTGGCCTGCATGTGCGCATAAACTACCGTACTGCCCATGAATGCAAATCCCATGTCTTTTAATTCTTTGCTTATGCGGTCGCTGAGTTCCGTTTTTGCAGGCAGTTCTTTCAGTGATGAGAAATGATTTATCTGTGGGACTCCGTCGGTAAACTGCCACAGAAATTCACCCAGCGGCTTTCCGGATTCCTGCATTTTTATGTAACAGCGCGCATTGTGAACGGCAGCTTTGATTTTTGCCAGATTGCGAATGATGGCCGGGTTTTGCATAAGATCCGCAATATGTGAATCCTGCATGACAGACATCTTTTCGGGGTTAAATCGCATGAAAGCTTCCCGAAATGCTTCCCGTTTTCGCAGAACGGTAATCCAGCTTAGTCCGGCCTGAAAAGTCTCTAAAATTAAGGTTTCAAACAGCTTTTGATCATCAAAAACTGGTACGCCCCATTCTGTGTCGTGGTAATGGCAATACAAGGCATCGGTTCCGCACCACCCGCAGCGAAAGGGCTCCATTTACACAATATTCAGTACCTGTTCCTTGATTTGTTCCAGTTTTTCCTTCATCAGCACAACGGCCTGCTGCATGGGGAAATGGTTGCTTTTAACGCCCATGGTATTCATTTCACGGCCCATTTCCTGTGCAATGAAATTGAGTTTTCTTCCCAGCGGTTCTTTTTTCAGGCACGCATCAAAATAATCCAGATGCTGCATGAGTCGTTGTTTTTCTTCGGCAATATCCCATTTTTCCATGTAGAGCAGTATTTCCTGCTCCAGGCGGCTCGGGTCTGCTATGTTGTCGCGTACATGCTCAGCCACCGAATTATTGATCTTGTTTCTCAGGTTTTGTCTGCGTGGCTGTTCTTCAGATTCAACAACGGCAAGCTGTTTACGGATTTGTGCGGAAGCTTCGGTCAGTTTGGTCAATATGGCCTGACCTTCCTGTTTGCGGAATTGAAGCAGCTTTTCAACTGCGTCGGCAGCGGTTTTTAATATGCATTTTTTCCCTTCTTCGGTTAAGGTTTTTTCGGCATTACCTATCACATCCTGCATGCGGATTATCTGGCTGAAAGGATCGCGAAACTCAAGATTCAACGACTGGCTAAGGTTGTTTAGTTTGTCGAGGTAAGCGCTTGCAAGTGCATGGTTGATATTGATTTCCGGCGCGTTTTCATCACCGGTAAATTCAATGTTGAACATCATGGTTACCGAACCTCGTTCCAGTTTTTCCTGAAGCATTTTGCGTATTGCGGCATCCAGTTCATACAGGAATCTGGGTAAGCGAATATCCAGGTCAAGGTAACGCCCGTTCAGGGATTTGACTTCACAAACAACTTTAATCCCGGCATCGCTGGCCTCGGAGCGGCCAAAACCGGTCATACTTTGAATGGCAATGTTTTCCAATGATGCGAATATAAGCCATATGTTTCAGAGGTTTGGCTCAATAAATTTTAAGCAATGCACTCTAAATAAAATTATCTTTGTAGAGTAATGAAAAGGACACTTTTTTATCTTCTGCTGTTTCCGGTTTTTTGTATACTGACAATTTCGTCATCGTGCACAGGAAGCAAGGATACAGAAGCAGATTCTACCGATGATAAGGTTGCGGTAATTACCCAAAAATATCCTGATTTTTCTGCAGATTCGGCTTTTCAATTCATTCAAAAGCAGGTTAAATTTGGTTATCGCATACCGGGCACACAAGCCCATGCACGTTGTGCAGACTGGCTTTATGCCAAGCTTAAAATGTATTGCGATACGGTTTATTTTCAAAAAACCACAGCGGTTACCTGGGATAAAAAAACCATTCCAGTCTATAACCTTGTAGGCGTTTTCAATCCTAAGGCCGTGCAGCGCGGAGTGTGGGCCGCCCACTGGGATTCAAGACCCTGGGCCGACAATGATACTACCCGTAAAAACGAGCCGATTGATGCCGCCAATGATGGTGCCAGCGGTGTAGGTGTTTTATTAGAACTTGCACGTAATCTGAAGAAAAATCCGCCACCCTACGGTATCGATATCGTTTTCTTTGATGCCGAAGATTATGGCAAAAGCGAGTATGAAAATTCCTTTTGTCTGGGAAGCCAGTACTGGTCTAAAAATCCGCACATTCGTGGTTACAAAGCCCAGTTTGGCGTGCTGCTGGATATGGTTGGCGGAAAAGATGCCGTCTTTGGACGTGAAACACTCAGCATGCAACAGGCAGGCTGGGTGATGAACCATACGTGGGCCATTGCCGAGGAACTCGGATTTGGCAGTACATTCAGCAACATCAATGTATATCCTATCACAGACGATCATCACTACGTATTTCAGGGAAGCCAGATTCCCATGATTGATATCATTCAGCACGATCCAGAAAGGAATACTTTTGCCAAATACTGGCATACCCATGCCGACAACATGGATGCGATTAGTAAGGAAACGTTGTTTAAAGTGGGTAAAACCATGTCTGCCCTTATGTTCAATCCTCCCATTCAAATTCAGCCATGATCGATATTCTGGCATTTGGTGCTCACCCGGATGATGTAGAACTGGCAGCAGCCGGCACCTTGATTCACCACATTAAAAAAGGGGCAAAGGTGGCGGTGGTTGATTTGACATCCGGAGAACTTGGTACACGCGGAAATGCTGAAACGCGCGCGGCAGAAGCAGAGCAAAGCCGCCTGATTATGGGTGTTCAAAGCCGCATGAATCTTCAGCTGAGAGATGGTTTTTTTGAAAATGATGAATCGTCGCTTATGAAGGTTATATCTGCCATCCGGCATTTTAGGCCCAGGGTGGTGCTGGCCAATGCCATTGCCGATCGTCATCCGGATCACGGAAGGGCAGCCGAACTTGTCAGCAGGGCCTGTTTTCTGTCAGGATTGCCTAAAATTGTTACCATGGAAAATGAAATAGAGCAATCTGCTTGGCGTCCGGAAGTGGTATATCATTACATCCAGGATCGTCACATCAATCCGGATCTGGTTGTGGATATTACAGACAGTTTTGCCGAAAAAATGCAGGCCATAAAGGCTTTTGAAACCCAGTTTTACCGCGAAGGTGATGAGGGTCCGAAAACCCCCATAAGTTCTGCAGAATTTCTTCATTTTATTGAGGCAAGGGCCAGGGATTTTGGGCGCAGTATCGGTGTGGAATTTGGTGAAGGATTTACCACTGAGCGGCCTGTCGGAATAACTAATTTTCTGAATCTCCAATAATTACGTCCTTGTTTGCGTTATGGTTTGTATATTGAATAATGCAAAGTCCATAGCGCTTCTAACAGTTACATTTCTTTTGCAATGGTTGCAGGCACAAAAAGTCAGCATTGATAAATTAATGTTGCTTTCCCCGGTGGGGATAGGCACGCAAAAAGTGATACCTTATCCGGGCATGATTTATCTTCCAATGCCCTTTTCTTCGGCTGAATTCAAAGATGTTTCCCAATTGGACGATATTCCTTCACCGGACAGAATTCATTCTGTTGCGCTCATTTACACGCGTTTCAGAGAGGTGGATACATTCAATCAGCCCAAATTGAACTATTTCCGTTTTCAGAATCTTAAAAAGGTTTACCCTGCTGTGTTTGAGGATACTTCCATTCAGTGGAAAATTATGGAGCAGCGGCAGGCTACTGAGAAAGAAGATGCCATGAAGTGTTTTCACGGTTTTATAATACTGCTGAAAAACGAACCGCCCAAAGTGCTGATTGAAAAAGAATTATCTCTTATAAAATCGGTCATTGACAGTTATCATGACAGTTTGACCTGGGTGCCTGAAAAAATCACCTGGAAGGTGAAAAAAGTGAAGGAGGAAACCGGTTTATACATCCCCGTCAATAAAAATAAAAAGAAGCAGGGTGTGCGATACACCGGCAGTTTTCTGGGTATGCGTGAAAAGGAATACAAAATACGAAGAGACAGTACCGTGCTCAAACGAACCGGAGGATATTATGCACGCAAAGGGTATTTTGATACGTCTGTTTTCAAAAATGTGCATGAGTACAATTTTCTGATTTCGCGCCGCTGGAGCAATAAAATGGCGGTGGTGGCCGATGTTACGGGCAGTATGAGCCCTTACAGTACGCAAGTGATGCTTTGGCTGAAAAACAGGCCGGAGGTACTGCTGAACGGAAGGTTTGTCTTTTTCAATGACGGAGATGCGAAACCGGATATGCTGAAGCGTATCGGAAGCACAGGCGGAATACACTTTGCTTCCACAACTAACTACGATTCGGTTTATCTGGCGATGGACCGAACCATGCGGGCCGGAACCGGCGGTGATATTCCGGAAAACAACCTGGAAGCGGTTGTGGAAACCCTTAGGCGCTGGCCGGATACAGATACCGTGCTGATGATTGCAGACAATGAGGCTTCTGTTAAGGATATGTCCTTGCTGAAAAATATAAAAAAGCCGGTTAGCGTGATGCTGTGCGGCGCTACAGGCAAAATACACAAAGACTACATAGAGATCACCAAAACTACCGGTGGCAGACTATTTGTGCTGAGCACGGAATTGTCTGAAATGAAAAAATGGCAAAACGGAACCGAGATGCTGCTTGGCGGGAAAAAATTCGAATATAGAAATGGAGAGCTGATCAGGAAGAAAACCTGATAGTTTTAATATCTCCTTCAACCACAAGCCTTCCCTGGGTTTTGGAACGCACTTCATCGATAGTCACGTCTTCGGCAATTTCCCGCAGCTCAAATCCGCGTTCGGTGATTTCAAAAACCCCCAGCTCGGTAACCACCTTTTTCACACAGCGAAGTCCGGTAATAGGTAGTGTACATTCAGAAAGCAATTTGCTTTCTCCGGCTTTGTTGGTATGCTGCATGGCTACAATGATGTTTTTGGCGGATGCCACCAAGTCCATGGCACCTCCCATACCTTTAACCATTTTACCCGGAATTTTCCAGTTGGCGATATCGCCTTTGTCGCTCAATTCCATAGCACCCAGCACGGTTAAATCAACTTTTCCGGCGCGGATCATCCCGAAGGAAGTGGCACCATCAAAGAAACTGGCTCCTTTGGCTGTGGTAATGGTTTGTTTGCCTGCATTGATCAAATCCGGATCTTCCTCGCCTTCAAAAGGGAAGGGACCCATACCCAGCAAGCCGTTTTCGCTTTGCAGGATTACTTCCACACCTTCGGGGATATAGTTGGCAACCAGTGTGGGAATGCCAATTCCCAGGTTCACGTAGTAGCCGTCCTGCAGTTCCTGCGCAATGCGCTTCGCGATTCCGTACTTGTCGAGCATATTGAATGCAAAATTCCGAAAAAAAAACGAAAGCCGTATGCCCTTTGTCACAACCTTTGAAGCAATTCTTTTGCTTCCCGGTTGGCAGGTTGTATTCTCAGTGCTTCGTTGAGCTGCATTCTCGCCAGATCTTTATTTCCCACCTTCAGGTATATTTCGGCCAGATACAGTCTGGCATTTTCATTGTCGGGGAATAGTGAAACAACCTTCTTTAAATGGACAAGGGCCTTGCCGCTATTGCCATTGAGCCATTCAGCCACGCCGAGGTTTAATAAAGCCAGTTCATGCTTGCTTTGCTGTTTTAAAGTTTGCGACAGTATATCAATAGCCTCGCTAAACCGCTTAAGGCGAATCAGCACATTGCCCAGCTCTGCTGCGAAATCTGCCTGTAAGGGCATCTTCTCCACTGCGGTGCGATACCATTCCGCCGCATTTTCGGTCTTCATGCGTTTGTCGTAAGCCTTGGCTGTGCGGTAAGCGGTCCAAGCAGATATTTCGGCAGAATTCAATTCGGTTGAAATGGCAATAATTTTATCCCATTGTCCATGCGCATAGTGGTAGTGAACCTCCTGTTCTTTATTGCCATTATCAAGCAGTTTGCCCGCTTGGTTTAGATATACTGGGTTTGCGTCAAATTTCTCGAACCACGTAAGGTAAGCCTGCAATTGCATGGCGGGTTTCGGTGAGCGCTGGTTTACGGAATATAAGCCCACCGGCTTGCCCGGATTTAGCTGATTTTGTGCTGCTGGTTTTCGTATGTAATGGTCATGGACGGTAACATGGGGAATGTCGGCAGTACCGCTTTTGGGCATGTGGCATCCAACGCAGTTGTTACCGGCTTTTTGAATTTCATGCGCCGGTGCGCGGCAATTCAGTTTGGCTGCATTTCCTCCAGGGCTGTGGCAATTGTTGCAAGCTTTGTTGAACAGCTCTGTATTGGTTTTGCGTACGCTCACATGCGGGTTGTGGCAGGTTATGCACGTTAGGTTGAGTTTTCCGCCTTCTTTGTTGGAAACATTGAAACATTTGCTCATTTGCAATCGTTCGGCGTGCCCCGCCATGTAAAATGCCTTTCCATTTTCATGGATGGGCATGTAGATTTCAAAAATGCTGTCAAGGTGCATGCCGGGACGGAAATCAGTGAACTTTTTACCGGGTTTCAGTACATTATTGCCCTGAAGATGGCAGCGCTGGCAAATATCTACCTGAAGTTTCCATGGCAAACGCGACGGGTTCACAATGGTTCTGTCTGCCATTTTATTTACATCCACAATGATGCCTTTACGTTTTTCAGCCACATGCAACTCTCCGGGACCATGGCATCTTTCGCAGTCTATACCTTGAGGAGTGTGTGTGAACTTATTGATACTGCCTTCTTCTACTTTGGGCATACCATTGTGACAGCTCATACACTCAACATCAATTTTGCGTGAAAAACCGGTATTGGTGGTTTCATAGCCTGGTGGTAAATCCCATTTTCCGGATTGCGTGTAAAAGGTTAAAGGTGCCTGAAACCAATAGTCACCGTCGCGCCAAAAATGACTGTTGGTATGGTGTCCGCTACCTACGATGTGTGTAATTTGCTCGGTGCGGCTGTGGGTAGTGTCGCCATTTTTTAAACGGTATTCACGGATAAAGTACTTGCCACCGGCGCTGAAAGGTAGGTAGTACAGGTCTTTCTTAGCATCGTATACCGGTTTTACATTGTTCCAAACAGCTTTGCTTCGGCCGGCAGAGGCTTCGCCAAAACTGCTGCCCATGCCGGTTTCAATAAAAGTATGATAGTGATCGGCATGACATTCCCTGCAGGTGGCAATACCGACATAATCTACGGTATCCTGTAAATTTAGGAAAAACGCCGTATCCGTTTTTCCCTGTTTGCTGTCAGAGCATGTGCTCATGGAAAAAAGGAGCGTAAAAACGCATAAACCAAGCCAGATAAAAGGTATGATTTTTCTACCGCTCATGGCAGTGAAATGGCATTTATTTTTTAATTTTTCCTTTTGGCGTTTTCAACGTAATCCACTTGTCAGGCCTTACCTGACCATCGGGCTGAAACCTGAAATCAGGCAGCAGCAATTCTTTCTTTTCTGTGATGAAAGGTTTGATACTGCTGAAGAAATGCGGTGTGTTCACATCCTTTCGCTGGTAAGGATTCCATATTCCGGTGAAAATAATGGCCGGCTCCTGCAGTATTAAGGCATCCGGGAGCGAAGCGATTTTTTTATCCCCTGAGTGAAAAAGAAATGTGATTCTAAAAATGCCTTTGACACTCCCTGCGTATTTTTCATCTACATCTTCCGTAAGCACATAATTGCCTTCTGCAAACAACATTTTCCAGCCGTTTGTCATAAATGAATCAAGCGTAAACCTGGCGGCACTTGTAGAATTAACAGTATCTACATACTCTTCTGCGGAAGCATTAAAAATATTGTCAATGCTCGGTTTAATGTCGAAGTGATTTTTCATGCCACGATGAAGGCTGAGACCTTGTAAAACAGGCTGGGGGAGGTTGTTTCCCTTTTTCAAACCTACTATCACAACCCGAATGTGGCTGCACTGCGAATCGGCACCAAAACCTCCGTCAAAAGTATCTTGTAACCGTAAGAAAATATCCTTGTGGTTTTCGTTTGTGATTTCTCCAATTCCCGGGTTGGGGGATTGCAAAACGGGATCTGTTTGGTACTGGGCCGAAAGGAGTAACGGCAGCAAACAAAGCAATATGCCCGTGAGATTTCGCATCAGGCACCAAATTGTCTTTGCCAGTCAAGCATGCCGCCGAGAAGGTTTCTTACTTTTGTGAATCCTTGCGATTCCAGAAACGCCTTGGCAGTGGCACTTCTCGCACCGCTGCGGCAATGCACAATAATCTCATCTTGTTTGTGCTCCTCAAGGTTTTCGATTTTACCGGGCAGTTCAGCCAGTGGTATAAGTGTTGCGCCTATGTTAAACTCTTCGTATTCCCAGGTTTCACGAACATCAATAATCATTGGGGCTGTTCCGGCGTCAATCCTGGATTTCAACTCAATTACGGTAATATCTTCCATGTTTAGGGTTGTTTAATCAATTTGTGGCTGTAGGTATTTCCTATATTGTCGGTGCAATATACAATGTACATTCCCGGTGTAAGGGTTTCAATCAAAATCTCATTTGTTGGATAGATGCTTTCCAGCACTTTCTTGCCGGTGAGAGAAAATACCGCAAAATGCTTTATTCCTTTGATACCCTCAATTCTTATGGAACGGGATGACGGATTGGGCACAATCCTGATAGCAGATTTCACCGCTGTTTTTAAGCCCATGCGGTGCTCTTTGGCCGATCCCATGAGTGGTCTGAGCATAGGTACCCCTTTAACCGAGGCATCTACCGGATCCCACTGACCAAGCAGGTTATAGAAAAGGTTGGGGTTTTTTACGTTCTGTCCCCTGTAACGGTAATTATTGTCATATCCCACATTCAGAACGAATTTCTGAAACTGAATCCAGCCGATGTAGTAACTGCCTTTATCAAGGAGTAAATTGGTGTCTAAATAGAAATAGTGAAAGCCGTTTTGTGTGTCTTTGTATGCGGGCAATTCAAAAGGTGTTTCATAGATCAGCTCATCCTGATTGTCGGTGGCACCAATCGGTGAAAGTTTGCGCCACACCCTGAACCTGAATTTGCGGTTGGACACATCTTCCACACTTTGATTGAACATAACAGCCAGGCCCCGGAAAGTGTCTTTTTTGAGCAAATCGAATTTCATGGCAAACTGTCCTTTGATGTCTGGCAGAAATTCATAGTTCAGTCCAAAACCACCTTCTGCGGTTCCATCATCCCATGCATACCAGGGTGTAAATGTTTGTCTTGATTGAAAAACGTTGTTGTTCCCGGCCGCGTTGTAGTTATCGGGGGTGATATCATCGCTCTGCGGAGCAATTTTGTAAGTGAGTTTCAGAAACGGATTTTCTCCTGAAAGCGTATCCATTTTTACCTGACCGAAGTTTTCACCGTCTACGCCCGGCGCTACGTTTTTACTGCTAAGGCTAAAAGGGCGGAACAAAACCAAAGAATCGTACCGGTTTCGTATCTCCAGCTGAAAGCGGGTTTGAACAGTAACTGCGCTATTCAGATTTCGTACCGTAATGCTATGCCCCGGCAATGTTTGGTCTGTAAAATTGTCCATGAAGTGCCTGTATGGCATGCTGAAATAGTCTTTAAGCAGGGAAGGAGAAGCAAACTGAATTGCTACATCACGAATTCCTGTGTCTTTTGAACTGCGGCTTCTGTCAAGCCTCACATAATCAATATGCCAGTGGTTAAGATTGCCTGTAGCCTTGGTGTAATTGACCCATCTGAATTGAAATGCGCCATGCAGAAACTCAGTTTGAAATGCGGGAACCATCACCTGCTTGAAAGCGCTTGAATTTTTACCGGTTTGCGACCAAACGCGTTTCCAAGTGCCGGTTTTGGTTTTGAAAAACAGAATCAGTGAATCCTCTGCTTCCGGAATGTCCCCCAGACCTGCAGTTTGATAGAAAAAGCTGAGATAAACACTGTCCGAAGGGGTGTAGTTTTTGGTAGTGATGGGCCCGGTTTTGTAAAACTGAAGGTTTATTGGCTGGCTGGTCAGGCTGTCGGCATAAACGAAAACAGACTTGTTCAATAAACCCTTCCATGGTTTTCCGGCGGCGTTGAGATGGTCAAACGTGGCAACATTGTAATCAGGTTGATTTACAGGGAAGGAATTGTTTATCCAAACCTGATTGTCGGTCCAACGATTGTAGGACGGATAACCGTTTTCAGCCGTAAAATTATCGAAAAAAGGCAAGTCCAGTGTGTCGGTTATTTTACTGAAATGCAGTTCTGTATTGGTTGATGCGCTTTTGCGATCAACAGACTGGATTGGTGAAAACAAAATGCCCTGGCCAAAGAGGTAAACATTGCATGAGAACAGCAAAAATGTAACGAGGGTAATTCGGTTTTTCATCAATGACAACCCGGATAAACGGATGGTTTACCTTTTATATTGTAATGCAAAGGTAAAAATCAGAGCGGTTTTTTCCGTTTTTTTCTTTTTGGTTCCTTTGAAGGGGGCGGTTCCTGGTCAGGTACATCAGGTTCAATTGCGGTACTGTCGGCATTTTCATTGTCATCTGCCTGATTCTTTGCCACTACCAGATCGATACGCGTTCCTTTGGTTATCATTTTACCTGCCGGAACTTCCATTCCATTGATGGTTTGCCTGGTGACCAGATTATTGCCAATTTCATCATAAACATACTCTATGTTGCCCAGTTCAAGTCCATTGTTTTTGATGAGGACTTTTGCCAGCGTGAGGCTTTGATCCACAAGCATTGGCATTTTCACCCTGGGTTTATCGAGAGCATTCACAACCAGATAAATGATGCGGTTGGGCTTTACATCGCTGCCTGCAGGCGGATCCTGTTCGGTAACGGCATCTCTCTTCATGTTCTCCAGGTATACAGAATCTGTGATTTCGTAACGTAGTCCCTCATCATCCAGTTTTTCAATGGCTTCCTGCATATTCATGCCAACAATGGCGGGAACTTTAACTGCCACGTTATGGTTGGTGAACCAGTTCATCCACAAAAAAAGCAACAGTATAAAAACACCTGTAGCCGCAATTCCGAGCCCGATATTGAAGAGCCAGTTCTTATTCATGCTTCGATGATAACGAATCCTTACCAAATTTTAATATATCCCTTATAAAATCAAACGGTTTATATCCATTTATGGCAGCCTGATGGTAAATACAGGTTGCCGGTGTCATGCCGGGAAGACTGTTTACCTCAATAATCCAGGTCTCCACACTTCCGTCTGCCATGATTTTTACAAATGCATCAATACGGCAATAGCCGGTCACATCCAGGCATTTTGCCACGGCTTTCAGCGTTTTGCGCACCTCAGCACTGATTCGTGCCTGTTCTGCCGCATCCCTGCTAAACCGCGAGGGAGTGATGTTTTGCCCTTGACCTGCCAGAAATTTCTCTTCCAGGCTTAATATTTCACTTTCCGCCAGGGCTTCACTGGGTTCAAATACTTCATAGCGAATGCCATCTGTTTCCCTGTGGGTAATCATTCCGCCGGTAATTTCCAGAAACCTAACCGCGTCCCCTTTATCAATGAATTTTTCGATCAGCAGTTCACTTTTAACCGGGAATTCTTCGTTTGGTGTTAAACCCAGTTTTTGTCGGATTGCGGTATCGTCATCTCCGGGATTTCTAAAAATTCCGGAGATGAAGTGGTGCAGTTCTTCGGCAGTTTTCACCTTACGCACCGCGGCACTGCAGCCATCATCAGCAGGTTTGGCAATGAGCGGCAGCCCAAATCGACTGATGATTTCCATTTCAACCGCTTCGGCATTATTCAACCAGTCTGCTTTACTCAGCATGCGGTGATCGGCCACCAGAAACCCGCTTTCGCGCAACTTTTGGTTGGTGATAAATTTATTGATGGTGATGGCCGCGCTATGCTGTCGGCTGCCATTGTAAAACAAGCCGTGTTTTTCCAGCTCTTGCTGTAGGGTTCCATCCTCACCTGGTCTTCCGTGCAGGGCAATAAATACGCCCGAAACCAATTCTGCCAGTTCAGAAAATGTAATTTCTCTGGGTGCTGAAAGCATTCCCTCAGGATTGTACCGCTCTGTGATGTGTGCAGCCTCATGGGCAATGGAATCCAGCACAGGGTTGTGTTCGAAATGCAACACCTTCTCTCGGATATCATCGGCATTGTCTTTCAGCATGATGTTAAGCGGCAATAAAAACATGCGCAGATTATCGGCGCTCCCGGTCAGGAAAACGGGCACAGGCTCATATTCCGCACTGCTGCTGAGTTTTTCATAAATATTGCGTCCGCTTTCCATGCTGATATGGCGCTCATAACTGTAGCCACCCATGATAACCGCAATTTTTTGTTGTTGAGATTGCCCGGATGAAAGTGCATTAATCCGCTCGTCGAGCAAGTTTAATATGTTTTTCAGACCCTGCGAACGAGGCTGGGTTTCGATACGCTCTGCAAGCGAATTGCGAATGATAAAAGTTAGAAAACGCGCCGGATTTAAGCCAATTTCAGCCGCCTGGTGAAAGAAGAAGCTGCTGGGCATCATGCCGCTGGTGGTGTTTGGGTCGTTCAGGAAAACCTCATTGTCGTCCGAAACGAAACCATCAATTCGGGCATATACATTGAACCCAAAGAAATCGTAAAGCGCCGTGCAGGCGGTCCTGATTTCCTCAAGCAACTCAGCCGAACCCGGCATGGGCGTTATTTTGTGGCTCAATCCCGGCAGGTATTTGCTGCGATAATCGAAATAATCGGTTTTCTTCTTAATTTCGGTAGGGGGCAGGGCAATAGGATTGCCGGCATCATCGCGAATCACAATGCAGCTGAATTCGCGTCCCTCAATGAATTCTTCAAAAACCACTTCGGTTTCTGCGTCGGGTGATTCAAGCAAAACAGAGCTATCCGGCTCTGACAACAGACTGTTGATTCGGTTCAGCAAATCATCAGGCATAAAACACCATTCTCCGTTCAGCTGCAAAGGCAGTCCAAGTCCACTGCGGATATCGGTAATTTCCTTAATCTGGTTTATACGGTCCTCTTCAGTTAAAATAGACCATTCCTCAAAATCAAATTGTATGCGAAAGAATGCCAGATCTACGGCTTTTTCAAAAGTGCGGTAATCCGTGTTTTTCAGCACACTCACGCCCAGAGAACTGCCTTGATTGGCGGGCTTTACCACAAAGTGTTCCTTGAATTCGCGGTTGTAAAAGAAAAACAAATTTCCCTTTTCTTTTTCGTCAGCATTAAGCCATGCATCGCGTTTCAGCGTCTGGTAATGGTTTACATACAAACCGGCTCTTTCCTGAAAATCTTTTTGACGGGCCTTGTTCATTCCCAATGCGGAAGCAAAAATTCCTGATCCCGAGTAGGGTATATTGTACCATTCCAGCAATCCCTGAATGGTTCCGTCTTCGCCAAGTGTTCCGTGCAGTGCCAGAAAAGCAAAATCAATATGGTTTTTTAATTCGCCGGCTGTTACTGTTTTACCAAGGGCAGAAAGCATTTGGTGCTGCAGTTCCTCGCTTGGGTTGAGGCTTTCTGCATACACCTGAAATCCGTGGGGTAAGTCAGGCAGAAATGATGCCGGTGGATAGAAATCGCGGATACTGCCTTTGTAAACGTATTCCCAGTTCAGGATAACAAAATTGCCAAAAGAATCCACAAAAATGGGTACGGCCTCAAACAGGTTTTTATCCAGATTGTCATAAACAGTGCGGCCGCCGGCAAAGGAAACTTCCCGTTCGCGTGAAGCACCTCCAAAGAAAATTCCGACACGGATTTTGGATGTCATTGTTGCAAATTTATATCAAGCATGCATGGTTTATCCGTGATGTAATACACATGCTGTGGATGCGTACTTAAAACAGGGCGGTTTTTCCCTTTAAAACCGTTAATTTCGCAGTCCTTTTAACTATGTCAACTGTTCTGTTAATCCAATCCAAAGATGCCATTTCGGGCGTTTCCATTCCGGAACCTGTTAAACAATATTTTTCGCAAGCCATGAGTGGCGAAGCCTGGAGTTACACTTACCGCGGACAGGAAGGCGTTTTTTACCTGGAAAAAGCAGGCAAAGGACAGGGCCACGCAGAGTCTGAAAGACTTCGCAAAGCAGGCAGCAGTATAGCCAAATCGCTGAATGCCGATAAAACAAATTCGGTGAACGTGATAAACGTTGACGCAACCGCTGAATGGGGTGTTGCACTCGCCGAAGGTCTGGCATTAACCAATTATAAATTTGATAAATACCTGAAAGACCGCGAAAAAACGGCCCTTTCCCTGAAAATCATTACCTATAGCGGAGCAGGAGCGGAGCAGTGGAATGCAGTGCAAACCATTGTCGAATCCGTTTTTGTGGCCAGGGATCTGGTGAATGAACCTGTTTTGGGGTTGAACGCAACCGGGCTTGCCGACAAATTCGTTCAGCTGGGTCAGCAGGCAGGTTTCTCGGTGGAGGTATGGAATAAAGCCAAAATTGAGAGTCAGAAAATGGGTGGTCTGCTTTCTGTGAACAAAGGAAGCCAGGATCCTCCCACTTTCAGCATTATGGAATACAAACCGGCCAATGCCAAAAACAGCAAACCTATTGTGCTTGTTGGGAAAGGAGTGGTTTTTGATACCGGCGGATTGAGCCTGAAACCCACGCCGGCCAGCATGGATTACATGAAGTGCGATATGGCGGGCTCGGCTGTTGTGGGCGGTGTAATGTATGCGGTTGGAAAACTGAATCTGCCTTTGTGGGTAATTGGTTTGGTGCCTGCCACCGATAACCGTCCGGGTGAAAATGCCATTTGTCCGGGTGATATTATTACCACCTTCGACGGAACCACTGTGGAAGTGTTGAACACCGATGCGGAAGGCCGACTCATTCTGTGCGATGCACTCGCATTTGCCAAAAAATACGAACCCGAACTGGTGATGGATTTTGCCACACTCACGGGTGCAGCCGCAAGGGCTTTGGGAGCTTATGGAAGCGCCATGATGGGAACCGCCGATGAATCGGTGAAAAATGACGTAAAAGCCGCCGGGGATAAAGTGTACGAGCGTCTGGCAGAATTTCCATTGTGGGAAGAATACAGCGAAGAGATGAAAGGCGATATCAGCGACTTGAAAAATTTGGGTAAGGCCGAAGGTGGCGCCCAGACCGCAGGCGCTTTCCTGAAATACTTTACCAATTATCCCTGGTTGCATTTTGATATTGCCGGAACGGCATTCAATCACGCTCCTGATGCCTACCGAGTAAAAGGGGGAACGGGCGTGGGCGTGCGCATGGTGGTGCAGTTTTTAATGAACAAAGCGAATGGATAAAATAAAACCAGTAATTGGTATAACCCAAGGCGACCCCAATGGTGTGGGTTTGGAACTCATCATACGCACTTTTGCCGATGAGCATATTTACAAATATTGTACGCCTGTGGTGTATGCTTCACCCAAAAGCTTTGTGTTTTACAAAAAGCAGCTGAACCTTCAGGAACCCATGTATCATCTGGTTCAGAGCGCTTCAGAAGCCAAAGCAGGTCGGCTGAACTTGGTGGTAAGCAGCGATGCCGGCATGGAAATTACTCCAGGCCAGCCTTCTGATGCAGCAGGCAAAGAAGCTTTGATGGCACTGGATAAAGCCTTGGTGGATGCCGCCGCAGGCCATTTGCAGGCTATGGTTACGGCTCCGCTGGATAAAAACACAGTGGCTGCCAATCTGCCGGGTTTCAGCGGACATACAGGCTATATTGCCGAAAAACTGGGCGTAGATCGCTATGCCATGGTGCTGGTGAGCGAAAACCTGCGGGTAGGGCTGGTAACGGAACATTTGCCCGTCAGCCAGATTGCCCAGGCCATCACAACCGATAAGATTGTAGCCAAGTTGAATATACTACATACTTCACTGCGCGAAGATTTTGCCTGTACCAAGCCTCGCATCGCAGTGCTTGGGCTCAATCCCCATGCTGGCGATGGCGGTTTGTTGGGAAAGGAAGAAATTAATATCATCAAGCCCGCCATTGCCAAAGTGTTTGGTGAAGGAAAGTTGGTTTACGGGCCTTATTCTGCGGATAGTTTCTTTGGCAGCGGCGCCTACAAAACTTTTGACGGTATTTTGGCCATGTACCACGACCAGGGATTGATTCCGTTTAAAACATTTGCTTTTTACGATGGAGTCAATTACACAGCGGGTTTGAATTTGGTGCGTACCAGTCCCGATCACGGTACAGCTTACGATCTGGCAGGGAAGGGCACCTGTGAAACCTTGTCTTTCCGCAACGCCATTTATGAAGCCATCGGTATTGTGAGAAATCGTTTACAGCACCACGAGGATTATGAAAATCCTTTGCCGTATGCAGAATTGAGAAGAGAAAAATTCCGTATAGATTTTTAACGCATCAGCGTCAATACCCCTGATTTGTAATAGGGTTTGAAGTTGCTTCTAAAGCTGGCTGTCCAGGTGTAAGCCCCATCAGGAGCCATTACACTGCCGTAACTACCATCCCAGAAAGTCTGGCCTTCCCGGTTTTCCCAAATTTTTTCGCCCCAGCGGTTATAGATGGCTATTTTTAATTCCTGCACATCCTTAATGGTTGGCCCCCAAACGTCATTTCGTCCGTCACCATTTGGTGAAAATGCTGTTGGCATATACCAGATAAGTTTGCAGTTGCTGCCAATCAATATTTCATCACTACCGGAGCATCCGTTAAAATCGGTTACTTTCACACTGTATTTTCCATATTGTGTGGCTGTGATACTACTTGATGATGATCCATTGCTCCACGAAACCAGCTGATAACCATTGCCCACACTGAGGGGATAGGCAAAAACGCCACAAAATGCAGTGTCAATGCCCAAATTCGGTTTTGGAGAAGCAAACACATTGATATTGACTGAATCTTCATCGGATCCGCATGCATTGATACCGGTAACAATGTAAATGCCTGCCGCATTTGCTTTGATACTGATTCCCGTTTCTCCTGAGTTCCAGCTGTAATTAGCCGCGCCTCCCGAAGCCTTCGCTGTCAGGGTGGGGATGGGGTTTACAACATCACAGAATGATAGATCTGAAGGGGCTGTTACTTTGGGCAAGTTCAAAAAAACAATGTTAATAGTATCTGTAAACGTGCCACATTTATTTGTGCCGCTTGCCCAATATTTTCCAGTACTTCCAACGTTTCGGTTATTGACAACCGAGCCATCTTCCCACTGAATTTGACTCAGATGCTGAATTGTTCTGGGAATAATTTGCCATGTAGCGGCATCACAAATTAAGGTATCGCTCCCTACGTTAATTATGGGGCTGAAACCGCGTTCAACCCTAAAGCTGGCTGTGCTGGTTCCACAAATACTTTCGGCGGTGGCCGTAATGATTCCGGTATCTTTAATCTTCAGTTGCCTGCCTGTGTCGCCTGTACTCCAGCGAATATTCGCAAAACTGTTATCGTTGACTGTTTGTACCAGCTGAAAATTATCGCACCATAGCATATTTCCAAGCGTAAAGGGTTTAGGAATTTTGCCCATCTTAAGTCTAATAGTATCGGTGTAGGATTTGCAGTTGTTGCTGATATTTACAGTATAAGTTCCGGCCTTGGTAAGGGTTCTGGCAGAATCTTTGCTTCCGTCATTCCAATTGAGATTTGTCCACTTCGATAATCCGTTGCGTGAAATCTTAAAACTGTCTTTATCGCAAATGAGCGTGTCGGTAGTGTAGGAAATGGTTGGAATGCTGTCAGCATTTATGCGCACCGTATCGGCCAGCGAACCGCACTGATTGCTAATATTTACAATGTAACTGCCCGATTTTGCAATGGTAATTTCTCTGACAGAATCCAATGTATTCCAGGCGTAACCGGCCGAAATAGTGTCGCTGCCAGATTTTAGTGCAAAGGTAAATGGCTTGCAAAGCAGTGTGTCTTTCTGCCATATTCCACGGATGGGTTTGTATTGCTTGGTTACCTGAATAGTGTCATACCGCCATTGACATATAGGTGTCCACATCGACAGGGTATATTTTCCGGAGCTGTCGGCAAAGATTTTTTGCGTAGTCTCGCCGGTATTCCATTCATATTTAATGCCCTTGATGGTATCGTTTTTGGCATCCAGCAGCAATCCGTACTTATCGCAGATAAGGGTGTCTTTGGGCAAATGCAGCTTGGCGCTGGGAGCAATTAGAAATTGCACCGTGTCCGATTTGGAGCCGCAGCCATATGTGGCCGTAACCCAGTATTTCCCGGGTTTTTGTACAATGAAAAATGGAAGGGTGCTGCCATTTTGCCAAACATAGGATGCTCCGGGATTTCCGGCTTCAAGAATGCGAAAATTCCGATCGCATTGAATAACGCTGTCATCAAAATTGATGGGATCAACTTCTAGGGTGTCGCGCCATTTTACAAGTCTGCCCACAAAGGAGTTGTTTCTGTTGGTTGGGGGATTGGGTTTCCATGCATTTACAGTGGGAAAACCACTGCCAAATCCCCAGCCACCCATAATGATATGCGTAACACAGCCCAGCCTTCTGGTTTGAACTGCCAGAAAATAATCTGTGCCTTCTCCGCCAAAATAGGATAGATACTTGAACGCCCCGTCAATGGATAATTTGCCAATAAATCCGTCCCAGCCACCTCTGAGCGTCTTTTGATATGCGTCAGGAGTGACAGGCATGTTCGGATTACTTGTGCTTCCAGCAAAAACGCATTCATTTTTGGCATTGATACTAATTCTTTGCCTCCAGGCATAAGTGCTGTTGGTTATATAGGTCGTCCAGCGAGGAAAGATGCCGTTTTTATAAATCCGCATGATGTAGTTCGCACCGTTCCATCCGGTAGTTGAACCTCCGGGATAGGCATTGGTCGCGGCGGGTAAATCATTGGCACCAGCAATTCCCTGTACATAAATATCTTCATTGTCATCTACGGTTATGGCAGATATGTAGTCATATCCGCTAGTGCCAATGTATTTGCTTATTAGAAATTTGGTAAATCCCGAATCAACTTTGAATAAAAATCCATCATAGGCTCCCCCTCTGTAATAACCGCCGAAATTGCTTCTTCCCGGTGTAACTGGTAAATTGTCGCTGTTGGTCCATCCTGCTGCGTAAACCTGATTTTTTTTATCTATTGTTAATGCGTAAACGTATTCCAGTGCGGATCCTTTAAGTTGAACACAATTTAAAATGGCACTGCCTGTGCTGTTCAAACGCATGATGTTTGCCTCAAATGACCCTCCAACCTGACCAATAGGGTTTATGTTGGCAGTAACCGGATATGGATTGTCACCGTAAGGCGCGATATAAACCTGTCCGGATTCATTTGCCTGTATTACCCAGCAGTAGCCTTTGATGTAGGTTGAATAAATGAGAGAACTTCCATTGGACTTGATTCCGATTACAAAGCTGCTGTAGTTTGTGGAGGTTGGTTTCACCGGTTCAAATACGCCTGCGGTAACAGGGAAATTAAGCGAATTTGTATATCCTGTAATGTAAGCATCTCCATTTTCCAGGGTGGCCATTGCATAGCCGTAATCGGCAAGCAGACCACCTATATAAATGAAAAAGTCAGGTGCGCCGCCACCGGATGGAAACTTACATAAATAGGCATCAGATGCTCCGGCGAGTGTGGTATCATAGGTTCCGGGTTTGCCAGGAAATTTATCATAAGTAATGCCGGTGGCATATGAATTGTTGTTGGCATCTACATTCACATCATAGATGTATGTAAATGGGTTTAGTGTGCTGGAACCATAAAAAAATGTGCTGTAATCAAGGTAAAATGGATCAACGACAGCGCCATGTTGGTTTTGGAAACCTTCGGGAAAGCGAATGGCAAAAGAGTTTTTGCCGGTTTGAACATACTTTACATCAAGCGGTGTTTGCGCATCATTTGATTCGTAACTGTATGGAATGCTATCAATCAGTTGTCCGTGTTTGCTAACAAGCCGAATATTTCCCCTTTCATCCAAACTGGTTTCGCTAAAACCACGAATGTCAAACTCGATATTGGGATTGATGCCCGGTTTGATAATGTAATCTATTTTAAAGACCCCGTTTTTGCTGCTGAATACCGCATCTACACCATCGTATAAGTTTGAGATTTGCAGCCGCTCAAATTGCTCCGGATAGATAATGGTTCCGTTTTCATGAATTCCCGCATATCCGATTTTGTTTTCAACGGGATTAACAGGATTGTACCTGAAAGGCTGCGACTGCAGATACTTGATTTCCCAGACCTGAAGCAGAACCTCAGGGTCTTGCTGTGTTTCTTCGCCCGGAACCGGTTTCTGTGCGGTGAAGTTTTTATCTTTGGGAGTGGCAATGGTAAAGACAATCCTATCCCGGTAAAACCCCGCCTGAAAAAATCCGCTTTTGAAGTGGAAAAGGCTGCCGTCGTTCCACTGGCCTTTATTTTTCATAAAGGAAGGGTTTCCGGTTTCTATGTTGAGCTGTTTTGGTGAATCGGCTGCTCGCAGCAGACTGAAGCTAAAAAAAAACAATACCACACATGCAGTAAGGGCTGCAGATATATGTTTGTTTAATAACCGCACTTGTTTAAACTGACAAAGATATAGCTCTGATGGTTGCCTGACGAAAATCAAAGGGTGTTAAATTCGGTTTTAAGCAAATCCTTTAACAATGCCATGACACAATTGGCTGTTCGTTGCATGAATTGTTCCCGGGTGCCAAAAAGGTGATATTTTTTAACATGTGAGCCGTTTTTGGTAGCAATGCCAACGTATACGAGTCCTACCGGTTTTTCGGCAGTCGCGCCACCTGGACCCGCTATGCCGGTGGTGCTGACCGCTATGTCTGCTCCAAATTTTTTTAAAGCAGCCTCACACATGTAGCGCGCGCAGGTTTCGCTTACAGCTCCTTCCGTGCGAAAAACATCCTCCGGAACGCCCAGTTCATTGTGCTTGATTTCATTGGCATACGAGATAATGCTGCCATTGAAAACTTTTGAAATTCCCGGTTCTGTAACCAGTTGATTTGCAATGTAGCCACCTGTGCAACTTTCAGCCAGGGTAATTTTGATGTTATGTCGTATTAGCAACCGGGCGATATATTTTACTGGGCTTATATCTTCCTTCGTAAACACGGATTCTCCGCATGTTTCGCACATTTTTTCAAAAAAGCCTTTCATCTCCGATTCAAGTATTTGGGCATTGTCAGATTGACCGGATAGACGAAGTTTAACTGTATTTAGTGCGGGCAGATAGGCCAGTTTTATGTGTGGCGGTAGTGATAGTTCAAATGTTTCCAGCTGCTTGCTGAGCAAGCTTTCGGGGACTCCAATCGTTACGGCTGTGTAGTGTAGGATTTCAGGGGTCTTAAACCGGTTTTTGATGCGCTGAAAAACCCTGTTTTCCATAATATGCATCATTTCATTCGGCACACCGGGCATACTTACAAGCACTTTGCCATTTTGGTCAAACCACATGCCCGGAGCGGTACCAACTTCGTTGGCAAGGACCTCGCAAATTTCAGGTACATCAGCCTGCTGTTTGTTTATTTCAAGTAATTGTCTGCCTCTGCGGGCAAAGATGTTTTCTAGATGGGCAGTTACGGTTTCATCTCTTCTAAAGCCGCATTGATACAGTTTTGCGAGGGTTTTTTTTGTAATGTCGTCCTTAGTGGGACCCAGACCGCCGGTAATCATCAAAAAATCAACCCTTTGAAAGGCTTCATTAACAGCCGAAATAATCTCTGCTTCACTATCGCTGATGGCTGTTTTTCGGCTAACTTGAATACCATACTGCGCAAGGTTTTTCCCAATCCAGGCGCTGTTGGTGTCTACAGTTTGGCCAATAAGCAATTCATCCCCTATGGTTAAAATCTCCGCATTCATTTCATTAAACTAACCATTGAATTTGCCGTAAGTTTCATTTTATGCCACACAAAAATAGCGCAGGGTTTCAAAACTTTCCTACCGGACATCATACAGGATGCTTTATAAAGAGAAAACCCGGCCGTTTCCGGTCGGGCTTTCTATAATGAAAAGGAAAAAGGGTGCTATTTCGGATGACTTGGATTTTGTACCAAATCAACACTACAAGGTTATAAGACACTCATTAGAGGTTATCAACCTTTTGCAGGGATTTGTGCACAATTTTTGTGAATAAGTGCAGCGACATTCAATTTTGCTTTGTGCAACCCATAGTGGTTTATACAGACGGTGCTGCGCTGGGTAATCCCGGGCGGGGAGGGTATGCCGCTGTTTTGATGTACGGTGAAAAGAGAAAGGAAATTTTTGGTGCCTACGAGCTCACCACAAACAACCGAATGGAATTGCTTGCTGTTATTCGTGCGCTTGATAATATCAAAAGCCGAGGCATCCCGGTTCATATTTATTCAGACAGTCAATACGTGTGTAATGCCATTCTGAAAGGATGGCTGTTTGGCTGGAAGAAAAAAGGATGGGCGAAGGTGAAAAATCCGGATTTGTGGCAGCGTTTTTATCCGCTTTATGAACTTTTCAAACCGCAGTTTCACTGGGTAAAAGGGCACTCCGGAATTCCCGAGAATGAACGTTGTGATGTGCTTGCAACGCAGGCTGCAGCAAACGGTCCCTTTGGGAAAGATACCTGGTATGAAGCCAATGTGGCATCTCAGGATAAATTGCTCTAATCGTTAAACAAGGCAAGAAGTTCCCGGGCATTGTCCAATGCGGCAGTTCCGGCCACAGTTCCTGAAAGCATGTAGCCCATATGCTGTATGCGTTCATCGGTATTCAACAATGCCATTTTGCTTTCGGTAAACGATTCAGTTTCCTCCTTGAAAATACGGAAGTGGCAGTTGCCGGCAGCCGCTACCTGTGGCAAATGTGTAATACAAATCAGCTGATGACCACCGGCCATGTTTCGCATCATGCGCGCCATCTGAAGTGCAATTTCACCGCTGATACCTGTATCCGCTTCATCGTAAATAAGGGTGGGCAAAGTTCTTTTCATGGCGGTGAGGCTTCGCAGGCAGAAGTTTACCCTGGATAATTCCCCGCCTGAGGCAACCTTCTCCAAAGGCAGGAGGGGAGAGCCCGCATTGGCCCTGAAGGTCATTCGCAATGATGCCGTGCCGTAAGCTGCCGGTTTTTCTTCATGAAGTTGCCAGTCACATTCCAGCATGGCATGTGGCATTCCCAGTTTCTGCAATTGCTCAGCCACTGCCTTCATGAGCAGCAGTCCTGATTTTTCCCGGCTTTCCTGAAGTGCACGGCCCAATTGAATAACTTTTTTCTCGCAATCATTGATTTCCGCATCAGCCTTAACTATTTCCTCATCGAGATTATGGGCTTCCTGCAACTTCCTGTCCAGGTCATTCATAATGGAAACAAGACCGGTTGCGCTATCTGTACCATGCTTTCTGAAAAGCAGTTGCAGTCTTGCATGTCTTTCCTGCAGGCTTTCGAGCAAATCAGGCTTGTTTTCGGCCATCTGTCCGGTATTTTCTATTTCCCTCGATAATTCCTTTAGTTCTTCGGCAATGCTTTGCAGCCTGTTTTTATAGGCTTCCGCACTGTCTAAAAAACGCTCGGCTTGCCTAAATAATTGCTTTACGCCATTGATTCTGTCTGTGATGGATGACTCGTTTTCCGTAAGTTCATTGACAGCCTGCCGACATGTCCGGCTTATTTCATCTGCATTGGCAAGAATCTGAATCTGCGTTTCCAGTTCCAACTCTTCATTTTCCAAAGGAGAGAACCCTGAGAGTTCATCATGCTGGAAACGAATAAAATCCTGCTCGCGGTCGAAAGTTGCTTTTTTGTCCAGCAGCGATTTTCTGTTTTCGAGCGCAACTTTCCACTTCTGAAATGCTGCCTGATATTCAATCTTTAACGAATTGTTTCCTGCAAAATCATCCAGAATGCCTAGTTGTTCCTGGGGATCGGAAATAAAAACGCCGGTATTTTGTGTATGCACCTGCACCAAATATCCGGCCAGCTGCCTGAGGGCACTAAGCTGAACGGGGGTGTCATTCACAAACGCCCTGCTCTTTCCCTGTGGACTAATTTCACGCCGAATAATACAGACCGAATCATAATCCAGTTCCAGCGTTTCGAAAAGCAACTCAAGGTGCAGTGACCGAATATCAAATTCCGCCTCTACAATGCATTTCTCGTTTTGATTCAGCAGCGCTGTCATCTCAGCCCGGTTGCCGGTTACCAGTCCGAGTGCCCCCAGCAGAATACTTTTTCCTGCCCCGGTTTCGCCGGTGATTACATTCATCCCTTTTTGCGGGCTAAACGTCAGGGAGCGGATTAGGGCAAAGTTTTGTACCCGGAGTTGAAGCAGCATGTTAACGGCAAATCATTTCATTCAGTACCCAAAGGTTGTCGTTGAGCTCTTTTTTACCTTTAATGGCTTCTTCAAAAGATGTGTATACTATTTCATCGCGGATTACCCCGACAGCACAGTTATTTTTTCCTTCAGTAAGACCTTTTACTGCATGGGCGCCAAGACGGCTGGCCAGTATTCTGTCGCTTGCAGTTGGTTTACCGCCGCGCTGGATGTGTCCCAGCACCACCACCCGCGTATCGCTTTGGGGGTAATGCTGCAGGAATCGACGCGAAAGTTCAAGGGCCTTGCCTTCCTCATCACCTTCTGCAACCACATATATTGAGAATTCTTTTTTACGGCTTTTTTGCTCGTAATATTTAATCAACACATCGAACTGGTTGCCTTTTTCAGGAATCAAAATGCCTTCTGCGCCACCGGCAAGGCCCGCATAAAGTCCAATATAACCGGAATCGCGTCCCATTACTTCCACAAAGAAGACCCTGCCGTGGCTCTCCGCAGTGTCGCGTATTCTGTCAATGGCATCCATCGCCGTATTAACGGCTGTATCAAAACCAATGGTGTAGTCAGTTCCTGCCAGGTCGTTGTCAATCGTTCCGGGGCAGCCAATAGATGGAATGCCATGTTCTTTCTGCAGATACAGAGCACCGGTATAGGATCCGTTTCCACCAATACATACAAGGCCTTCAATGCCGTGCTTTTTAAGGTTCTCGGCAGCTTTGGCTCTTCCTTCCGGTGTTCTGAATTCAGCGCTCCTTGCGGTTTTAAGCACGGTTCCGCCGTATTGGATGATATTGGATACGCTTCCTGCGTTGAGAAGCTGAATATCGTCTTCAATCATCCCTTCATAGCCTCTGCGTATACCGTAAGGCTCGATGTTGTAGGCCAAACAAGTTCTAACAGCTGCACGTATGCAGGCATTCATACCGGGAGAGTCTCCTCCGGAGGTAAAGATTCCTATTCTTTTCACGATATGCAAAAGAAACAAAATTTACGGTTTGTTTTTCAACAAAAAACCCCGACGTCTGAGGTCGGGGTTTTTTATGAATCTAATATTGATTAGATGTCGCCTTTGTATTCAAACTGAATGTAATCCAGGTTGTCGGCGGGAGTATCTTTTACATCGGTAATTTTGATGATGTAAAGACCAAAAGGTACGCTCTGGCCTGATTTAACCAGGATTACGTCACCTTTGGTGATATTGGTAACAGTTGTCGCTGCATTGGCAGAGTTGCTCTTCCACAGGTTGTAGATGAACGAGCTGCTGGTTGCCAGATTGTAGTCGTTGGTAGTAACCTTTACAAACTTGCTTCCGTTGCTGGTTGTCCAAGACTTGCTAAAAATAGCGGTGCTTGGTGTACCGTCAACGATGTCTTTTTCGCTGGGAGGATCGGCGCTGTATTTAGGGGCTGATTCGGTAAGGTCATAAGCTCCATTGTATCCGGCAGGACTCTGCATGTTGTAAACGAACTGATTCTGCTGAAGACCGATAGCTACTGTAGCGGGGATAATTTCAATGTTAAGGCTCTGCTCAGCAGATGTACCGTTGGCATCGCTTGCCTTTACAGTAAGTTTCAGTACATCGGCTACACTGCCCTGAACTTTGTAGTTGTAGGTGAAAGTGGCGCCGTTGGCATTAACGGTAGAGTCGAAAATAACTCCGGCAGTTCCACCGTTGGTGCTAAGAGAAATGGTAACCTTGCTCAGCTTGGAATCGTTGCTTTTTGCAATAACGCCAATTTTCAATACATCATCAACACCGGCCTGGGCATCAGCAAAAGTGAAACCAGCTCCGGTTTGGAATGACAAGGTTGGTTTTGGCGCAGTGTCTTCGCCTGAATCACCGCCGTTGCAGGCGGTTAAAAATGCCAGTACCGGAACGGCAAGGGCAAATAATACGTGCTTCATTTTCATATTTAATTTAAAATTGTTTTCCGCAAAATTCGTAAAAGCCCGCGATATTTCAAACAAACTTCATCGAAAATATCAATGAGTTCTATTGTGTCAGCAAAATTGCCATATTGTCATACTTTATACCTATTTTAGCGGGTAGGATTGTCAATTCGACGAATTTTCGGTTGCTGAAATATTACACAGGCAGATTTTACGTTGGTTTGATGAAATTGGCACATTGGTTGACCTAATTGAAGCACATGTTTAATTCTAAAGAATTGTATTTGGGTATTAATTCCGATATGGACGGAGGGGAAGAGAGTCCTGAGTTTATGCCGTTGTTTTCCAGGCAGGATGAAGAAGAATTCAGAAAAATGGAGCTTCCTGAGGAAGTGCCTGTATTGACCATCAGAAATACCGTTTTGTTTCCAGGGGTTATTTTTCCGATTACCCTGGGCCGGGATAAATCAATTAAACTGGTGAGGGAAGCCGGGAAAAAAGACAAGATTATTGCGGTAGTTGCCCAGAAAAACCCCGAAATAGAAGATCCTGCTCAGGAGGATTTGTATAATATTGGTACCCTGGCGCACATCATACGTACCATGCGCATGCCCGATGGTACAACCACCCTCATTATCCAGGGAAGAAAGCGCATATCGATTGATGAATACACGCAAAAAGAACCGTATTTCAAAGCTAAAATCAGCGACTTGCTGGATGAACCGATAACAGAAGATGGAGAATTTGATGCCATTATTCAAAGCATACGGGATATATCGGAGAAAATTATAAATCTGGCACCGAATATTCCCACAGAAGCCAACATAGCCATCCGCAACATAGACAGCAATAATTTTCTGGTTCATTTTGTTGCCAGCAACCTGAATATAGGTGTGGCTGAGAAACAGCAGGTCCTTGCCAATATAAACTCGAGAGACCGTGCCGTGAAGGTACTGGAGATGCTTACCAAGGAACTTCAGATACTGGAATTAAAAGACGAAATTCAAAACAAGGTTCGTACCGATCTTGATAAACAGCAAAGAGAGTATTTTCTGCACCAGCAAATAAGAGCTATCCAGGAAGAGCTGGGTGGTGAAACCCCGGATAAGGAAATTCAAAATCTGCGTGAAAAGGGGAATGCCAAAAACTGGTCTAAGGCAGTTCACCAGCATTTCAACAAGGAGCTTGATCGTCTGATGCGCGTAAATCCGGCCTCACCGGATTACAGTGTGGGTCTTAATTATGTGCAGTTGATGATTGAATTGCCCTGGGACACTTACACAACGGATAATTTTGACCTGAAGTTTGCCGAAAAAGTGCTGGATGAGGACCATTTTGGACTGGAAAAGGTAAAAAAGCGCATACTGGAATACCTGGCTGTTCTGAAACTGAAAGGAGACATGAAAAGTCCGATTATTTGCCTTTACGGACCTCCCGGTGTGGGTAAAACAAGCCTTGGAAAGAGTATTGCGCGTGCCTTGGGCAGAAAGTATGTGAGAATGAGTCTGGGAGGATTGCATGACGAAAGTGAAATACGCGGACATCGCAAAACGTATATCGGAGCCATGCCCGGCCGGGTTATACAAAACCTGAAAAAAGTAGGCAGCAGCAATCCGGTTTTTGTGCTGGATGAAATAGATAAAATGGGACGGGATTTCAGGGGAGATCCGGGCAGTGCCATGCTGGAAGTACTTGATCCTGAGCAAAACAGCACATTTTATGATAACTACCTGGAACTTGATTACGATCTCAGCAAAGTGCTGTTTGTAGCCACAGCCAATAATCTGGATACTATTCAGCCGGCATTGTTGGATCGAATGGAGATTATTGAGATAAGCGGCTACAGCCTGGAAGAGAAGATTGAAATTGCAAAAAAATATCTCATACCCAAGCAGCGAAAAGCACATGGATTAAAGGCGACAGATTTTAAGGTTACCGATAAAGCCCTGGAAATGGTGGTGGAGCAATACACCCGTGAAAGCGGTGTTCGGGGGCTTGATAAGAAAATTGCATCGCTGGCCCGATCTGCTGCCAAAAGCCTTGCAATGGGAGAGAAGTATACCAAAAACATGGGGCTGGATGTAGTTCAGGAAATTTTGGGAGCCGAAAAAATGGAACCTGAAGCCTATGAAAACAATCTTATACCCGGTGTGGTTACCGGTCTGGCATGGAGTCCTATGGGCGGTTCCGTATTGTTTGTGGAAAGTTCACTCATGCAGGGCAAAGGAAATCTCACCATCACAGGTCAGCTTGGCGATGTAATGAAGGAAAGCGTGAGCATTGCGCGAACCTTCCTAAAAGCACATTCATCTTACCTGGAGATCGACAACAGGGTGTTTGACCACTGGGATGTTCACGTGCATTTTCCGGCGGGTGCCATTCCAAAAGACGGACCTTCCGCGGGTATAACCATTTTAACATCTTTGGCCTCGCTGTTTACCCAAAGAAAGGTAAAAAGCCATCTGGCGATGACCGGAGAAATTACCCTCAGGGGGAAAGTGCTTCCGGTGGGGGGCATCAAGGAGAAAATACTGGCTGCCAAAAGAGCGGGCATTACGGATGTGATTATGTGTGAAGCCAACCGAAAGGATGTGCAGGAGATTAATGCCGGCTATCTTCAAGATATGAATTTTCATTATGTAAGCAATATGTTACAGGTACTTGATATTGCCTTGCTGGAAGAATATGCCGATCACCCTCTGGATTTAATGGAACCGGTTAGGAAATCCGCCAAAAAATCAGAGGAAATAATTGTAAAATAATGATAGTAAAAAAACTTATATCGTACCTGACCTTCAGAAAACAGGACGGTCCGCAGAGTTCTTACCTGAAGATGATGCACGGAATTAACCGCATCAGTATTCTTATGTTTTTAATGGCCATAATTGTTATGCTGGTGCGATTTTGTAAATAAAGAAACGTATTTTGGATTATGTCAGGATATTTCATTCTAACCATCATTATGATGCTCCTGAGTCTGGCAATTCAGCAGAAACTGAGGAGTAAGTTTAACCATTACAGAAATTTACATCTTTCCAACAGGCTTTCCGGCAAGGAAATTGCCGAGAAAATGTTGCTTGATCATGGAATCTCGGGTGTGCAGATTATCCAGGTGGAGGGCGAATTAACGGATCATTACAATCCTGTAAACCGAACCGTAAACCTGAGCTGGGAGGTTTACTATGGCGAAAACGCAGCGGCAGCAGCGGTTGCAGCGCATGAATGCGGACATGCTATACAGCATGCAACTGCCTATTCCATGCTGCAACTTCGCAGCAAACTGGTTCCCCTGCAGAATATCAGCGCAACCATACTGAATGTGGTGGTTTTCGGTGCGGCATTCATTGGTTTCGGCATCGGTGGCGGTACCCAGCTGATACTGGGAATTATTCTGGCATGTTACGCGGTAATTACTTTGTTTGCACTGATAACATTGCCTGTGGAGTTTGATGCAAGTAAAAGAGCGCTGCAGTGGATGAAACAACGCAACATGGTTTCACAGTCAGAATTATCAGGCGCGCAGGACAGCCTTAAATGGGCGGCCATGACATATGTAGCTGCGGCAGCCGGAGCCCTGGTTAATTTACTGTATTTTTTACTGCAGTTTTTGGGTGCGAACAGGGATGATTAAATACATTGGTCTTTTTGCACTGATGGTTTGCCATTCGCTTGCAGACCAGAGGGTTCAGTTGCCCCTGAGTGGCAGAGGTATAGACGCAGAATATACCAAAACCATGATGATGGCCAACGTTTTCGAGTTCAGGGGTGATTCGGTTTCAAATCCGCTGGATTTTGCATCTGCGAAAACAACCGACGCGGTAAAATGGAAGAAAGTGAAGGCACCTGCCATGAGTAAATCCTACAGAAAGGGATTTACCTGGGTGTTTAGCGCTGTAAAAACAGATGATTTTTCGGCCAACCATACCTTGCTTCTCATAGAAAATCCGGGTTGGACCGCATACAATACCCTCATCTGGACCGACCGAAATCACAATTACGATCTGACTGATGACGGTGAGCCGGATACCATAAAACCCCACAGCAATGCCATTGTTGCCATTGACAATAAGCCCAATGGTTTTAAAATAATGCTGGAGCATTTTCCCGCATCCCAGTTCAGGCAATTTGCCATAATGAATGACAAAGCCTTGTATCAGCTGCAGGGAAACCGCCTGTTTGCCGGTACTGAAAACTCTTTTCGCATTCGCAGAATGAATGTGTTGTATGGCACCTGGCAGGCCGGCTCAAAAAGTGTGGCTATTTGCATTAAGGATGTTAACTGCAACGGAATCTATGGCGATGAAGGGGTAGACGAAGCCATGGTATCCGATGATGGTATTTCTTTTCAAAATTTGCAGGCGTGTATAGTTAAACAAGGAAAGGCATATCTTGAATGGAACAATGCCGCTTTTTTTATCGATAAAATTCATTCTGATGGCGCATTTATCCAATTTAGGTACGATACCGGTGTGGCTTTGAAATACATATTAAACAAAGGACAGAAGCTGCCCAGATTCAGGTACGCTGAGCCCACTGCCAAAAACAAAACCCAGAAAAAGAGAATTCGCAAATTCAAAGGCGAAATGCTGTATTTGTATGTGTGGCACGATCAGGCACCGGAATATATCCAGGACAGTGTGGCCTTGCATGCGCTGGGCAGAATTGGGGGTTCCGGAATTAAGATTCTCATGTTAAATTATGGTGCCAGTAGTCAGTATCTTCACAGGTATTCAAAAAAGTATGAAACCAATATCCATCAGGGATTTAGCTCTAATAAAATAAATGGAAAATTAAAGGTGCGAAAAATACCAACAGGAATTTTGATTAATAAAAAGCAACGTATAATTAATGTAGCTGTGTCCCCCGCAGAAGTCATTGATTACGTGAGAGAAAGTAAGAATGTACCTGATAAATAGGTTTTTTGATTCAAAAACAATAATATTGCATCACAATTCTTAGCTATGAATAAAAATGTTTTGGCTGCTGTTCTGGGTGTTTTGCTTATTGCATCCATTGGCGGAAATGCCTATTTCTACTCTAAAAAAGGAGAAACAGCAAAGGCAGTTCAGGAAAAATTGCAGGTTCTGCAAATGAAAGACTCGCTGCAGCGCGAATTACAGCGTATGGAAGATTCGCTTCGTCCATTGCTGTCCAGTTACCAGGAAGAAAATGCCAGGTTAACCGGTAAAATTGAAGAGCTTGAAGGCCCCAACAACCCCAAAGTAGTAGAGTTGATGGGACAAATAAACTCCCTGCGCGCCATCATCGCCCGCTCAGGAGTGCCTACAGCTTCTACCAGTGGTGGCAAAACTGCGGCATTGAGCAAAGAAGACCAGAAAAAGCTGGCCGAGTTGAGAAAACAGCTGGAGGAAAAGCAAAAAGAAATATCTGATTTGATGTCCAAAATTGCGGCTCTTACCAAAGAAGTAGAAACAGAAAAAGCTGGTAAAGTTGCCCTCATCGAGGAAAACGCAGACATGAAAGAGCGTATCAACAAAGGTGCAATCCCACAGTTTGGATCGTTGTTGACCACCGGTATCGGTAAAAAGGGTGATCTTCAGGTTGAGACCACCAAGGCAAAGGGCGCTGAAAAACTCCGTGTTTCTTTCGATGTTATTGAGAACTCCTTTATCAAAGAGCCTACAGAAGAAGAAGTGACCATCCGTATTATTGGCCCCGAAGGCGAAGTACTCACTGCAGGAAACAAAGGTTTTGCAGATAAGAGCAGCTTGTTCAGTATCAAACAAACCATCATTTCCGATGGAGAGAAAAACGTTGTTAAGTGGTACTATCCATCATCAGGCACACTTGCAGGTCAGTTGAAAAAAGGCAAATACAGCACAGAACTCTGGACCAGAGGTTTGCTTAAACAGAAAAATACGTTCGAATTGTATTAAGCAACTTCCATAATAAATAAGAAATCCCCGGCCTACGGTCGGGGATTTTTTATGCGTATCAGTTTTAAGTTTCCCAAATTGCTTTTTAAAATCCAGTCGTCCGGATTATCGGGTTTTTCGCCCGCCGGGATTCGCTGCCCTGTTTGTTTATGTACCAAAAACTGAAGGGGAGGAGTTTCTGCTATTTTTTCGAAGCCAAGGGTGAAATAGGATTTTCCATCTGTCCACTCTTTATCTGCGTAGGTCATGAGGTGGTTTACCTCATATTCGCGGCAAAACGTGTTTAGCAATTTATCCAGTCCGCCTGTGATGCGGATTTCTGTTTTGCAGGCATAGCGTGTAAGCTCAGCGCTTTTATAGGTTAGATTTTTAGATGTTTGAAAGGTTCTGCATTTACTGAACAATCCCACAGAAATTAGCTCATCACGGTAAAAAAGTCCATATTTAAAATACGAATTAACAAAACCGCCCGTATGATACTGTTCCAGAAACAGCCTTGAAGTTTCAAGGTCAATGCGTTTCACAGTGCATTGTCTGCCGTGAATCCTATGCGTGTGGCCGGTTAAAGACAACAGGCGGTTAATAACTGCAGCCTTGCGGTTTTTCCAGATATCCTCATGGAGTACGATGCAATCCGAAACCGGTTCATTATGAACAGTTTGAGCGGCGGGAATAAAAAGTACATTCAAACCGGAATTGTGTCGGAAGATCATTTGCATTGAATCAAATTCAAAACCCATTTCAAACAGGTTTTGGGTAATATCCTGCAAATGAGACATATCCGGGCCCGTTAAATCTCCAGGTTATCCAGCGCATCCGGCGATGTGTTTTCATCCGGATTGTACGTTTTGCCAAACCAGCCAAACACTTTTACCTTCAGCTTCTCATTTAACAGATACATGGCAGGAACCAAAACCAGGGTGAGGAACGTAGAGAAACCAAGTCCGAATATCATGGTCCAGCTGAGCGGACCCCAGAAGGCAACACTGTCGCCACCCAGATAAATATGCGGATTGAACTCAGTGAAGAGTTTGGCAAAGTCCATGTTCAACCCCACAGCCAGCGGAATGAGTCCCAGAATGGTTGCGCCCGCCGTTAGCAGCACAGGCGTCATTCGGGTTCTGCCGGCTTCAATGATGGCTTCTCTGAGCGGAACTCCTTTTGAGCGCAGCAGATCCGTAAATTCAACCAGCAATATGCCGTTCCTTACAACGATACCTGCCAGTGCAACTACACCAATACCGGTCATTACTACGGAGAAATCCATGTCGAATATGGCAAATCCAAGTAATACGCCAATGATAGAAAAGAAGATAGCTGTTAATATGAGAATAGGTTTACTTGTAGAGTTGAACTGTGTTACCAGAATGAGAATAATCAAACCAATAGAGGCAAGCATGGCCATTCCGAGGAATGACTGGGTTTCCTTTTGCTGTTCCTGCTCACCGGTCATCACAATCTCTACGCCATCACGGTTACCAAAGTTGTTAATGGCTGTTTGAACCTGTTCAACCACTTCATTTGGAGCATAGCCGGGCAGGGCATTGCTGGCAAGCGTTATGACCCTTTTCTGGTTGAGCCTGTTAATACCGCCATAGGTATTGCTATACTCGACCGTCGCTACCGCCGACAGTGGAACCTGCCTGAGCATACCGCCCATATTCATATCGCGGTAAACAATCTTCATATTCAGCAGCGCATCAAGGTTGTTGGATTGTTCCTTGCTCACCCTGACCATAATAGGATAGTCTTCGTTTGCGTCCTTGAACTTACTGGCTTCGGCTCCAAAAATGGAATTGCGTAGAGCCATGCCAATCTGGGCTGTGGATATACCCTGCCTGTTTGCTCTTTCCCGGTCAATCTTTACGATAATTTCGGGCTTGCTGCTGATGAAGTCGCTTTTTAGCTCCTCAACACCCGGAATCTGCTGGTTGTCGAGATAGGTTTTTAGATCTGCCGCTGTTTTTACAAGCGTATTAAATTCATCACCACGAATTTCTATGTTAACCACTTTCCCAACGGGCGGACCATTTCTTTCCTGTTCTACCACAATATCCACGCCGGCCACAGGTTTGATGCCAGTGCGAATTTTTTCAAGCAGTTCCTGGGTGCTTTTACCACCGCGCTTGCTAAATTCAACAAAAGCAACGGTTATTTTCCCCTTATTGCTGGCCACTGAACGATCTCCGCTGTTTGGATCGGTAGCACCTACGGCTACATTGGAAATAACGCTTTCAACCACGGGATTTTTCTTCCCAACTATTCCAAATACATCGGTTTCTATTTTCTTAACGATGCTATCGGTGAATTTCGCAGATGTACCTACGGGGGTGGTTATGTAAACATAAGTAAAATTAGGCTCGGCCTGAGGGAAGAATACAACACCCGGTCTGCGAAGTCCTGTAATGATGAATGAAAGAATCATCAGTACCAGGGTGCCTGTGAGAAGCAATACCGGTCTTCTGCCTACCAGAGCCCAAGTAATTATCCGTTTGTAATAATCCTGTACTTTAGGCCATGTGCTGTGCTGAAAACGGTAAATAACGCGTTCGAGCCAGAAATGATGCAGTGAATACAATAAAAACAGCACAATGATAAAATTGCCCAGACCCAAACCGCCCATAGCATACCCCAACAGGGAAAGAACCAGGAATATCAGGCCGGTTTTTTTAAATGCTTTGGTTATGCCTGGTTTTTTGCTGTGGTCATCTTCGTTGTGGGTCATAAAATCAACGGCAAAAACAGGGTTGATGATGTATGCAACGATGAGAGAAGCCAGCAAGGTAATGATAAGCGTTACCGGCAGGAAAAACATGAATTTACCGACAATTCCCTGCCAAAATGCTAGTGGTACAAAAGGAGCGAGGGTAGTGAGGGTTCCGCTTAGTACGGGAAGAAAAACTTCGCCTGCCGCTTTTTTAGCTGCGATAACAATTGGCATTTTACCTTTACCCTGCGAGAAAATGCGGTGGGTGTTTTCAATAACGACGATAGCATCATCCACTACAATACCCAGTGCCAGCAAAAAGCTGAACAATACAATCATATTCAGGCTGAAGCCGAGGGTGGGCATGACCAGAAATGCCAGAAACATGCTAAGCGGAACACTCAGCCCAACAAAAATGGCGTTGGTGGCACCCATGAAAAACATGAGAATGAGTGTTACCAGAATAAAGCCGATGATAATGGTATTGATTAGATCGTGCAGGGTAATTCTTGTCTGGGTGCTTTGGTCGCCGGTGAAAACAACTTTTACATTTTCCGGGAATATTTTGTTTTTGTAGAGATCATCCACAATAGCATGGCACTTGTCACTGGCTTCAATCAGATTTTCACCTGAACGCTTGATGATGTTTAATGTAATAACGGGATTGCCTTCCAATCGGGCGTAGCTTTCTTTTTCGGCATATCCGTCTTTTACTTCTGCGACATCCCTCAGGTACAAGGTGGCACCTGCACCACTTCGGATGATGATATTTTCCACGTCCTGCTTCGACTGAAACTCACCGCTCACACTCAGGGATCTTTTCATTCTGTCAACATCAATGTTGCCTCCGGCAATACGCATATTCTCATATTGTATGGCACGGCTTACATCCTCAAGAGCAAGGCCTGCCGCACCCATTTTGGCCAAATTAAGGTTGACCTGAATCTCCCTGTCAAGTCCGCCTACCATATCAACCCTGGTAATTTCAGACAGGCTTTCCATACGATCTTTTGCGGCTTCTGCATACTTTTTCAGGGTGGATAAGTCATAATTCCCACTGATATTAACATACAAAATAGGCATGTCACTGAAATTGACTTCCATGACCGTAGGGTCTGTCTTCAAGTCGCTTGGCAGTTCTGCACGTGCCTTGTCAACCTCGTCTTTTACCTTTCGTTTGGCATCATCAACCTTTACATCAGTATTAAATTCCACCGTGATAATGGAGAAGTCCTGAATGCTTTGACTTTTCAGTTTTTTTACCCCGCTGATGGATTTTATCTTTTTCTCAATCGGCTTGGTAATAAGGTTTTCAATGTCCTTGGGAGAGGAGCCCGGATAAATAGTCTGAACATATATGGTAGGAATTACAATATCGGGAAACTGTTCCTTAGGCAGCTTTATGTAGGAAAGAATACCTGCAACAGACAGGAAAAATGTGAGTATGTAAATACTGGTTTTGTTGTCAATACTCCAGCTCGTAGGCTTAAACTCCTTGAATGGGTTCATGTTGTGTTTATTTTCCTGCTGATTCTATGATTTGTCCGTCATTCAGTTCCTGAAATCCCGTTACAATTACTTCGTCGCCTGCCTTTATACCTTCAAGTATTTCTGTTCTGCTTTCACCGGTATGTCCTGTTTTAATCTGGCGTTTTGAAGCAATTTGTTTTCCATTCTGTGTGGTTTTAACCATCACATATTTTTCATCCACGCCCGCAGTAATGGCATTGGTGGGAACCGAAACTGCCTTATTATTGCGATAGTCAGCAATTTTAAGTTTTGCCAGCATGTTGGGTTTAACATCGGAAACACCGCTGAGCCTGATTTCAATTCTGAATGAACGGTTGAGGGGATCAATAACCCTGGAAGCAAATGATATGGTGCTTTCCACGGTTTTGTTGATATCAGAGAAGATGACTTCTACTTTATCGCCCTTGTTGATTTTTCCGGAGTAAGATTCTGCAACATCTGCCACCACTTTAAGGTTACTTAAATTCACTACTTTAAACATGGGAATACCAGGAGCGGCAGCCTGACCGATCTTGGTGTCCACGCTTTCAACGGTGCCGCTGATGGGTGCTTTGACAACATACATCGACAGCTGTGCATCAAGTGTTGCAAGGTTTTTCTCCAGGGCTTCCTTTTGATTTTTTGCGGATAGGTATTGGATTTCTGTACCTACGCCTTGTTGCCAGAGTCTTTTTTGTTTTTCAAAAAGGGTATTCGCAAATGAAAGCTGCTGTTCTATCTGCCCACGGCTTTGTTTCAATGTGCTGTTGTCCATGTAAGCCAGTGCCTGTCCGGCAGCAACGGCATCGCCGGGCTTAACCATTACCCGGGTAACGGTGCCAGGTAGCTGAGCTGTGGCAATAGTGCTTTGTTCCGCATCTGCTTTACCTTCAATATTTAAATAGGTTTCAAACGCTCCGGCTTCAATCACCTCCGTTTCCACCAGTTTGCTTATGTCTTTTTTAGGTTCCAGTGCAGCAATCTCATTTTCTAGCTTTTTAGCCTGATTCTGAAGACCCGCAATTTCTTTTTTGATCTTTTCAAGCTCTTCGCGCTTTTGCAGCACATCGCTTTTTTTTCCGCCACAGGCATGAATAAGTAATGCAGTGCCGAGCAGTATGAAGGATTGTATTCTCATGATTTTGAATTGTTTATTATTTTAAGATATCGTTTCCAAGGGCTTTTTTAAGTTCCAGTTTTGCCATTACCAAATCGTATAGCGCATTCAGGTAGTTTGCCTGGCCGGTCTTTAAATCCGTCTCGGCTTGCAGCAATTCCAATGCACTGCCTACGCCTTCTTTGTACTTGAACACAGTGCTGGCATAAATGTTATTTGCCAGCTGAACATTTTGTTTTTGAACAGCCACCATTTCCAGTTGGGTTTGATAGGTTCTCAGTGCATTTTCGTATTCCATATTCGCCGCATTCTGGAAGGTTTTAATATCGTTCATGGTTTTGGTTCGCCTGATTTTAACGTCTGCGATGGCGGCCTTGGAACGAAGTCCGTCAAACAGGGACATACTAAGATTTAAACCAAAAGCAGTGCTTGGAACCCAGTTGTTGTTGGGTGTGAGGTTTGACTGAAAGAAGTTAAATTCCGGACGCTGTGTTGTTTGCTGGTGCTGTAAAAAACCAACAAGGGTGGGGAATTTCCCTACTTTGTACCGTTTTTCTTCAAGGTAACTGATGGACAGGCTTTTGTTCAGCAGCTGATATTCAAAGCGGTTTTTAATATCAAACGGTTCGTTTCCTACCGGAATGGTTTTGTCAAGTGACTCTAAGTCATCGGAGAGCGAAATGGGGTTTTGAACCGGCATGCCGATTTGAATTTTCAGTAAATTCAGCGAAGCGGCAGAAGCCAGCAGCAGTTTTTCTTTTTGAACCTTCAGGTTGGTAAGGCTGAACTCAAGGCGCTGCACGTCCAGCTTCTCGGCAAACCCTTCTTTGTTGAGTGCCTTCACATCGTTCAGGCTTTTTTCCAGCAAGGCAATATTGCTGTTAATCAGGGAAATGTTCTTTTGCAGTGTCAGTGTCATGAGGTATGCTTTTGAGACGTTCAGCGCAACATCGCTGCGGGTTTTACCTGCCATTGTTCTGCTAATATCCATTACCTCCCTGGCTGCTTTCAGACCCAGCAGAAAGCTGCCACTGTAAATGAGCTGGTTCATGCTTACAGTGGCGTTGGATGCAATGGGCTGCTGGAACTGCAGGAAAACATACTCAGGTGCACCCGGACTGGGAACAAAGTTCTTTACCCAGTTTCCCGGAACCTGCGTGTATTGAAGAAAGTTGGCATTGACGGATACCTGTGGTAAACCGGAAGCGGTCACCTGGTTTACAGCCTGTCGGCTGATTTCAACATCTGCTGCCGAATTTTGAATGGCGGCGCTGTTGGTTTCAGCATATCGCAGTGCATCGGCAAGACTCATTTTCAGGGTATCCTGCCCAAAAAGCGGACGGCTGAAACACATTGCCACAAGTGGCACAATAATTCTGTATACGTAGTTCATCACAAGTTTTCTTTTTCAAAGTTTAACCAGCTGATCTCTTTAAAAAGGTTTTTGCCTTTTTCTGTGGTAACAGCATGTAAGTGGTATTTTATGGTTTCAATGTATTCTTCCCGGAAACTTCTGATTTCCTCTCCATCAAACAGCGTGTTCTGAAACATGGAAAAAATCAGACACATATATATACGTGCCACTCGGCTGCGATGCATGTCCTCTCTGAAAAGACCGAGTTCAACGCCTTTTTGTAGATTTTGGTCAACGCTCTGCAATGCAAAGCGGTTTCGGTGTTCTGTCAGGTGCGTGTAGCTTGCAGGATAGAATTTTTGTAAATCGAACAATACGGAAGGGTGGACATTCTTGTTCATTTCCAGCACGAAATCGGCGATCTTGGCTATCTGCAACACAGGGTTTGCCTCCGATGTCATAATCTGGGTGGTGTTTTTTTCCATTTCGGCAATGTGCATTGAAATGGTGTCAAATACCAGCTGGTCTTTATCCTGATAATGTTTGTAGATGGTCTTTTTTGACATGGACAAGGCCTTGGCTACATCGTCCATAGATACACTCCTCACACCAAGTTCCATGAAAAGTTTAGCCGCCGTCCTCAAAATCCTTTCCTGCACTTCCATAATGGCGCTGCAAAAGTAAGAAAATAAACCAAGGAAACCAAGAAGGTTTGCAAAGTTTCCTGCGGAGGTGATGCTGATTTCTTATTAGTGAATTTGAATGTCAAACGGCATGCGCATGTATACACCGCGGCTGTTCATGACCCTTTTCATCTCGGCATAGGGGAGGTGCAGCATACCCATTTCTTTTTTGATCCACTGGTCTGTTGCTTCGGCTGTTCCGGCTTTGCCAAAAAGCAGTTCCAGGGTAGATTTTTGCTTGGGCATGCTGACAATCCGGTATTTTTTCAGTTTTGCTTTTGCAGCCGCGCTGCTGATGGCTCTTTGAAGCCCACCGTAGGCATCTGTTAGGTTAAGGTTTTTGGCATAAATACCGGTATAAACGTGCCCTTCGGCAAGTTGTTTTACCCTGCCGGTATCCATGTGTCTGCCCTTAGCCACGATTCCGGTGAAATCTTCATAAATATCATTTACCATCCCCTGAAAATAACTGCGCATTCCCTGGCTAAGCGGTTCGTCGGGACGCCAGGTAACGGCATAATCACCGGTAAGAACGGTTTCGTAACTCAGCCCCAGTTTTTCCTTATACATCTTGGATGTATTGGGAATCATGGCAAACACACCTATGCTGCCTGTAATGGTAGTGGGTTGGGCGAAAATACTGTCTGCCAGACATGCGATATAATAGCCTCCGCTGGCAGCAACGCCACCGAAACTGGCAATCACCGGCTTAACCTTGCGCATCAGTTCAATTTCGCGGGCAATTATATCGCTGGCATTGCTGCTTCCTCCCGGGCTGTTTACCCTAAGCACAACGGCTTTGATATTGCTGTCAAGCCTTGCCTTCTTTAGTGTTGCGGCCAGCGATGTGCTCCCAATACCGTCACCCGATTCATTGTTTCCCATGTTTATTTCGCCGGAGGCATAAATGACGGCAATTTTAGCATCGCCTTCACCGGTATTCCAGCTTCCCTTGGCATATTCTTCAAAGGCATATTTGTTCAGTTTTTTACCGGGTTTGCTCTGTGATAGCTGTATCAGTTCATATTCCACCTGGTCTTCATACTTCAATCCGTCTACCAGTTTGTATTGCAGGGCAAGATTTGCATTGCGTGCCCTGAAATTATTGGCAATGTCTGCAACGGTTGCGGAATCCATATTTCGCGATGCGGCAATGTTTTTCATGCAATATCCAAACAGACTGAAAACGTAGTCGCGTACCTGTTCACGGTTAGCATCACTCATTTTATTTTGTATAAATGGCTCAACCGCACTTTTATATTTTCCTGCCTTGAAGACCTCAAACTCAAGGCCGAGTTTGTCGAGCATTCCTTTGTAAAGTGCTGTCTGTCCGGCATATCCGTTAAACTCAAGTATCCCTTTTGGATTCAGATAAATCTTGTTACAGGCCGATGCGATGTAGTAGCCTGCGTCTGAAAAGAGCTCAGCATAGGCAATTACGAACTTGCCCGTTTTGCGGAATTCCAGGATTTTCTGTCTGATTTCTTCGGCGGTCCCCATGCTTCCTGCATACAAATCGGTACGCAGGTAAACCCCTTTAATTTTATCGTCTTTGGCAGCCTTGTCGAGGCCGAAAAGAATTGCATTGAGACCGACCGGAGATAATTCTTCGCCGGAAACGGAAAGTTCTGATAAAGGATCGTCCGCAGCCCTGTCGGGTATGTCGCCTGTCAAGGTTAGTTCAAGAACGGTGTTGTTTTTAACCTCCGGTTTTTCACCCATGCTTCCGGCTATGCCACCTATAACAGCGGCAAAAAAGAAAATAATCAGCACCATGCCGATGAAAAAACCGATGATGCTGGCAAATATATTTTTCAGGAATCCCATAAAATTTCAACTTTTCGTCTTACGAAGATAACCGGCAATGAAAATGTAAAACAATGTTTCATCGTTTAACATTATCAATTACGCGATTAAGGGAGTTTTTAATATTGTTTTGCAGTTTCCTTATTTACAAAGAACTTTGGGCACAAAATTTGGCTTATTGTAGTTAATATGAATTCAAAAACATTCAATTCCCTTTAATTACGCAGTTTTAGACTGTTTGAGAAGGTGGAGTTTGTTTTAATGTACAGTTTTTGTGTTTATAATAATATACAAATCAGTGCTTATGAAAAACAACATTACGAAATCAATCTTACTGGCTTCTGCAGTTATTCTTACCGCAAAGCTCCATGCACAGCAGACCATCGGACTGCAAATGGGTAACCACAATGCTTCTTATGCCTATGCATTGAATCCTGCACAGACCTATTCCAGCAAAAACCGGTTTTATTTCAACTTCTGGGGCGCCGGTGCGGGATTCACTAACAATTTTCTGACCTATTCAGCCCCTTTCAGCCTTTGGCAAATGGGTGCCGGAAATTATCCAGATAAATACAAGAATGCGGCAGGCAACCTGGATTTTAATCCATCCTGGCTGAAACTCGACGGAAATACAGATAACTGGAAACTGTACTATCTGGATGAAGCCTATGGACCGTCCATGCACTTCAGGATAACTCCGAGAACCGCCATCGGTTTTGGTATAAAGTCGGTGGCCGGAATGAGTATTACCGGCGTTAATAAAAACCTGGGCAATCTTTTCAAGTTTGGCCTGGATAGCAATGGACAGGGTTTTTCGGGCCCAAATGGTGCGCAAATTGGCGTGGATTATGACATTTCAAGGTTCTCCATCAACACAGACAAGTGGCAAGAGTGGTTCTTTTCTCTGGCTGGTGTTACCCGTGACAAGGGACGTCATTTTACCAAATGGGGCGCTACCGGAAAAATGCTGCTGGGCATGGGTGCAGCGCATCTGGGTTCAACCGGAGGCACTTACCGTTTCAATAACTATAACCAAGTGCAGTTTAATAATTTGCAATCTACCTGGTTTCATACCGACGATGAAAGTGCAACACGCACCCTTACCAGCCCTTTTGGGATGAAATTTGATTTTCTCCAGGGTGGAGGTTTGGGCGCCGATATTGGTTTTATGTATGAAAACCGGCCGGAAAAAGGCAGAAAGCGCTATAATAATCCCTGGTTTGATTGCCTGGATGAAGATAAAAACGAATATAGATGGCGTTTTGGATCCAGTTTGACCGACCTCGGCTTTATTGTTTATGGTGGTCAAAACAGGCTGATAAACAATAAAAACGCTACATGGAACGTGAACAGAAACCTGGTAAATACATATCAGGGTTTTGGCACGGATCCGCTGACCAATGTGAGTACCGGTTTTTACGACAGCCTGAATTCGGATGCTGCCAACAATTTTGTCACCACTACGCCTGCCGCCTTGAATGTGCAGTTTGATCGCAGTTTTGGCAATGATTTCTATCTTGGGGTAAACTGGACCCACAGTTTGAAAGGCGATTATGCCTGGGGTGTCCGCCGTGCCTCATTCCTCAGTGCCGTTCCTCGCTGGGAAACCGAACATGCTGAAATTGGCATGCCACTGACCCTTACAAGGGATTATGAACAATTGAATGTTGGATTATACGGACGTTTAGGCCCATTCACACTGGGAACAGACAACCTTGCAGGAATCATGAAGTATGCCTCCAAAGGTGAATATACCGGAGCAAATGTTTATTTCGGTGTGCGTTTGAAGCTGGAAGCCTGCGGCTGGTGGTACTACAGATCAAAAGAATACAAGGATTCCGTAAGAAATACCAAAACAGAAGTTCAAAAGAACGATACTTTCTGGAAGAGGGATACTATTACAGTCATTAAGCGCGATACCATCCGCAAGACAGATACGGTTGTAAAGTATAAAAATACCGAAGTGAGGCCCGATCTCAGGAATAAAGAAGAGGAGCTGCGCAAAAAAGAGGCAGAGCTGAGGGCAAAAGAAGAAGATTTGCGCAAACGGGAACAGAACATTACCGGTACCGGGGGCAATTGCAAAGCTTGTCAGGATGAACTGCTTTTTGTGAGACAGCAACTCACCAATACCCGTGACCAATTATCCAGGATTCGCACCCAACTGGATGATTGCAACCGCAATAAGGCTGTAATTACCGCAGAAAATGAAGATTTGAAAAAGAGAAATGCGGCACTGGCTGCCGAGGTAGACAAACTGAAGCGGGAGAACGCCGTATTGCGACTTAACACCAATCCCTGCGACAGACAGGTGAGGAGTCGGGATTCACTGCTGGCCGTGGAAAGAGAGAGAAATGCCCGCATTCAGGCTGAGCTTGACAAGAAGAAGGCAGATTGTGATATAGTGCAGAAAGAATTGGATAATACCAAAAAAAGGGTATCGGTGCTGGAAGCGGAAGTGGCGGAAGGCAAAAAGAGAATTGCCGTTTTGGAAACCGAATTGTCTAATTGCAGGCTGGGCAACGCAGGAAGCAATGCTGATTGCCTAAACAGGGTGAAACAGCTGGAAGCTCAGATTGCTGCTGAAAAACAGAAAAATGCAGCCCTTGAGAAAGATCTTGCCGACACCAAAGTGAAACTGGATGCCGAAGTTAAGAAAAATGCCACACTGATGCTTGATCTCGATGCCTGCCGTAAGGCTTCTGCGCTGGATAAAAAACGGATTGCTGAACTGGAAGCCTTGCTAAAAAACAGCAACAGCGGTGATTGCGGACCGTTTAAACAAAGAATTGCAGAACTGGAGGCGGAGGTTGCAACGCTGAAAGCCAACCAGGATAAGCAAACAAAGACCATTTCCGAACTGGAAGCCAAGCTGAAAAACGGAAGTGGTTCAGAAGAGCTGAATAAGTGCAAGGCCGATCTGGAAGCTGCCAGAAAGCGTATTGCAGAGCTGGAAGCTGAATTGGTAAATATAAAAAAACAGCGAGATCAGTATCAGGCAGAACTGGAGGCCAACAAGAAGAAAGTGGCTGAACTGGAAGCTAAGCTTAAAGACTGCGAAAGCAAGGGGAATAGCTGCACTGAATGTGAGGAAGAACTGGCTCAGATTAAAATTCAGCTGGAGCAGAAAGAAAATGCTTACAATGCGCTCAGAGAGGAACAAAAGGCTTGCATAAAAGCCCTTGAATCTACCAGAGCCAAACTGACTGAAGCAGAAAACAAGCTGAAAAATGGAGCCGGTGACAAGAGCAACAAGGAAAAAGAACTGCAGGCTGAAATTGACAGGCTGAATTTAATCATCCTGCAGTTGAATGCGGATGTTAAAGCGCGTCAGAATTCACTGGATGACCTAAAAGAGGCATACGAAAAACTCGAGAACAGCAATGCTGAACTGGCAGGCAGAATAAAAACCATGCAGGCCGAACTCGATTTGCTGAAGAATCAGATCAACACACTGCGTATGCAATTAAAAGAATGTCAGGAGGCAAGCGGCAAATAAATTGGCCGTATGCAATCAACGAAAAGGGCGTCTTATGACGCCTTTTTTTATTAGAATTCTGCCCGTAGCCGAATATTCAGCCTTCTTCCTGTAAGGTATTCGGGCACGCCGTAAACATTGTTTTCAATGTCTTTTACCCAGTTGTAGGAAATAACATTGTTGATTCCCAGAATATTGAAAATCTCTACGCTAATCCAGGTTTCCTGCAGTTTTCTGAGTAGGCCGGTTCTGGGTCTGTCTTTGTCATTTCGGCTCAGTATTACCTTGCTGAACCCCATATCCAGCCTGCGGTAAGGTGGAATGGTGTTGGGACGCGCCGCATATCGGCTTTGTCCATCGAGAAAATAAGGCATACCGGTTCCTATAATCATATTCAGGTTTACACGGAATGTAGGATTACCGGGCAGCTGGTCCTGAAGCATAGCGGCAAAATTGACCCTTCTGTCCGTGGGTCTTCTCAGCCATTCGCTTTGAACCAGTTCTCCACTGTTGTTGGTGTAATTGATTCTCTCGCGGGTTTGCAGTACGCTTAGGGTAAACCAGCTTTCCAGTCCTTTGATAAATTCTCCGTTTATGCGATTGTCTACACCCCAGGCATAGCCCGAGCTGCTGTTTTCTGCATAATAACGAACGCGGATATTGTCGTATAGATAGGGAACCAGCCTGTCAAGATGTTTGTAATACGCCTCGGTGGTGAATTTGAATTTGCGGCTCCACATGTATATGAACCTGTCGGTACCCGCCACCAGGTGCCATGCCTGCTGTGCCTGCAATTGCCTGTTTAAAACCCCTGAAAAGTTGCGCAACTCCCTGAAATAGCCCTGCTGAAAATAGCCACCCGCTGCCAGTTTGATGATTTTATCCTTCTTTTTCAAACTGTCGGGCAAACCTGCATTTAGCTTTTTGTTGGGCTCCCAGCTGAACTGAAGCCTGGGAGTAACAAAAAATTCATTGTTTACCTGCCACCACTGCCCTCGCAACCCCACATTCAACCACATATTGCGCTGTTTGTCCAGCCTGAATTTGTTTTGTACAAACCCCTGTACCCGAAAACTTTCCAGTGTATTGCGTGAATTTACCTGGTCATCCAGAATGATACTGTCTGAAGCAAAGCCAAACGGGCGAATGTTGTACATCGCACTGTCATTATAGCGCCACTCTTTGTAGCGGTCCGATATGCGTTCATGGTTTACACGTAAGCCATATTTGAAAATATTGCGTTTATCGGGCTTGGTGAAAGTGCCAATGTGTGAGAAGTTGAGAATACGGCTCTGTAATCGGTTTCTGCCATGGTCCAGAAAATAGCCAAAGCCCAGCGTTTTGAGCGGTTTGCCGTATGTTTTGCTTCCCATGTCCCGGTCAAGCAGGCTCAGCTGGTAAGCTCCTTCAATATCAAACAATTCCTGCTCTGAGGTTCCTGTTGCGCTGAAAATCCACTTGAATTCTTTGCCTGCATCCGGATTAAACTTGAAGGTAAGCGCTCCCATAGCATAATCATAATTCATCTGCTCGGCTCCGGCCATGCCCACATCCAGCTGATAAGCCTGAGAAACGGTTCCAAACTCGGTTCTTCTGCTTTCAGGTGTAAGGTTGTAGCGGTTCAAAGCCATATTACCCAGAAATTCTACCTTCCAGCGCCTCCACAATTTGCGGCTAATCAGCGTTTGTACATCAGCAAAATTCATGCGGTAGGCTCCCTGAAGATCCAAACTTCCGGTAAGTAATGAATTGCTAAAATGCCTCACACCCAGAATTGCTGATGTCTTTTTTGTTTTTCCTTCAATGGCAAAACTGTTCAGCAAAAGCCCGGCTGTGGCTGAAACGGAAAAAGCTGTGGGTTGCACGTATTCCACATCCAGCACACTGCTCATTTTATCTCCATACTGGGCATCAAAACCACCGGCACTGAATTTGAGGGTTTTAACCAAATCAGGGTTGATGAAACTTAAACCTTCCTGCTGTCCGCTGCTGATAAGCTGAGGACGGTAAATTTCAATATCGTTCACATAAATCAGGTTTTCATCATAGTTGCCTCCGCGAACGCTGTATTGGGAAGACAATTCGCTGTTGCTGTTGGCACCCAGTGTTTTGATGATAGCCTCAATGCCTCCGGTGGTGGGGTTCATGCGCAAATCGCGGGGTCTGATTTCATCTAGAAACGGCGTGTATTCTTCACGGCCCGAGATTTCAATTTGAGGCAAAAAATCCAGTCCGGTTCCTTCGTAGATCACCCTTTCCACCTGTGCTGACCAATCTTTGGGCAGTCGATATCCGAAAATCTTGCGGTTTCCCTGATATCCAAAAATCAGGTTGGTTAAGGGTATAGTAAAATCACCGTTATTGTCCGTTATCGCCAGCGTTTCACCATTGCTGTTTTTAATGACAATGCCAACCGCGGGATCGCCGCTGATTAGCCTGACTTTTGCCCAAAACATGGTTTTTTGCTGTGCATGTAACTGCCCGATAATGCATAAAAGCAGCGCGAGGCAGGATTTTTTTAGCACAGATATGAAACGAAAAAGGTTAATTTTTCTTTTATGAATTGGCCGTTTTGTGAAGTGCAGCAATGGTAGCCAAAGGATCCGGGGTGGCAAAAACAGCATTTCCTGCTACCAGAACATCTGCCCCGGCCTTTGCCAGGGCGAGTGCATTGGACTCTGATACACCGCCATCCACTTCGATCAATGCCTGAGAATTGCGTTGTAAAATCATTTCTTTCAATTCGGAAACCTTGCGATAGGTGTTTTCAATAAAAGCCTGTCCGCCAAAACCGGGATTTACACTCATGATCAGCACCAGGTCGCAATCCTGAATGATGTCATGCAGCAAAGAAACCGGTGTGTGTGGATTTAAAGCCACACCTGCCTTCATGCCTTGTTTTCTTATTTCAGCAAGGCTGCGGTGCAGGTGAGTACTGGCCTCATAATGGACAGTCAGAACGTCTGCGCCGGCTTCTGCAAAACGCTGAATGTAGCGCTCGGGTTCCACAATCATCAGGTGCACATCAAGTGTTTTGGATGCGTGCTTTTTCAGCACATTCATTACGGGAAAACCAAAGGAAATGTTGGGAACAAAAACCCCGTCCATCACATCCACATGATACCAGCCGGCATCACTTTGGTTGATCATTTCACAGTCTCGCTGAAGGTTGCCGAAATCGGCAGAGAGTACTGAAGGAGCAATAATGACTGACATTATGGCAAAGGTATAATAAATATTGGTAACTGCCCCAGGCCGCTGTTTGGGCGTTTGTCATTTTTTAAACGCGGATTCATACAATTGAATCCACGCATCGGCAGACATTTTACCGCACAATTTTCCAATCAGACCCAATGGGATTTCACTCCCGTACTTAAAACGAATGCAGCTCTTGCCCATATCCAGCTTCTTTGTGTTGCAGGATTTCAATTCAATTTCAAACCAATCCATTAGCTTTGGATTTGCATACAGACCCATATGATACAATGCAATGTGGTTTTTTTGTGCCGCCATACTAATAAACGGCAACGGCGTATCGGATTTGCAGTGATAGCCGTCAGGATAGAGGGAGAGGGGCACAACCCAGGAAGGCATGTTGTACTGGATTTGTGCTTCAAAACCTTCCGGAATATTCGCTGAAACAGCCTCTGCGAGTGGCATTAGCATGGCCGCTTTCTCTTCGCCAATTCCGTTGAAGTAAGATTCAAAAACGGTCAGGTTGTGTTGCATACATGGTTTTGTAAAGGGTTACACATTCCTTCGCTTCTTTCACATCGTGCACACGTAAAATATCTGCGCCATGGATCAAAGCCGCCATGTGCAGTGCCGTGGTGCCGTTCAGTGCCCCGGCCGCAGAGGTTTGCAGTGTTTTCCAGATCATGCTTTTTCTGGAAATGCCTACCAGTAAAGGGTTTCCCAGTTTTTTAAATTCACCAAGGTTTCGCAGCAGCTCAAAGTTATGCGCCACTGTTTTGCCAAAACCGAATCCGGGATCAATTATCCAGTTCTTTATTCCCAGTGATTGGAACAAAGTCTGTTTTTTTTCGAAATAACCGAAAACATCCTCGGTGACATTTTGATAAAAAGGATTTTTCTGCATGTTTTGCGGATTGCCTTGCTTGTGCATGGCCACGTACGTGACCTTGCTGTCAGCGATAAAGGAAAGCATGGCTTCATCGTCTTCCCCGGCTGAAATGTCATTGACCACGGAAGCTCCTTTTGAAACAGCAAGCCTGGCAACATGACTGTAGAAGGTGTCCACACTGATGGTAGCTTTCGGGAATGCGCTGACCAAGCTCTCAATGACCGGTAGCACCCTGTCTGCTTCCTCACCGGCTGAAACAAGAATTGCTCCCGGTCGGGTGCTTTGTCCGCCAATATCCAGCATATCGGCGCCATCCTCCAGCATTTTACCTGCCACATCTACCGCTTTTTGATTCACAATGCGGCTACCTTCGAAGAAAGAATCCGGCGTGGCATTGAGAATGCCCATGATGGAAATGTGGCTCATGGGTTTTGTTTATCTGCCTTACTTTATGGTTTCATCGGGATTGCCTGCCATTTTCTCTGGCTTAACCCATTCATCAAACTGTTCGCTGTTCAGTAAGCCAAGTTCTACTGCCGCCTCCCGCAGGGTTTTGTTTTCTTTGTGGGCTTTCTTGGCAATTTTGGCCGCATTTTCATAACCAATATGGGTATTTAACGCAGTTACCAGCATCAGGCTTTGCTCTACCAATTGTTGAATTCTGGTATGGTTGGGTTCAATGCCCTGTGCACAGTGTGTATCAAAACTCAGGCATGCCTGGCCCAGCAGGCGAGCACTCTGCAGCAAATTGGCCGCAATAACGGGTTTGTATACATTCAGTTCAAAATGCCCCTGTGAACCGGCAAACGAAACAGCCACATCATTTCCCATAATCTGAGCGCAAACCATGGTAAGTGCCTCGGGCTGTGTTGGATTTACTTTTCCGGGCATAATGCTGCTGCCGGGCTCATTTTCAGGGATGATGATTTCACCAATGCCGCTGCGTGGACCGCTGCTGATCATGCGAATGTCATTGGCAATCTTGAAACAGCTTACCGCTGCTCTTTTAATAGCCCCATGCAGTTCCACCATGGCATCATGGGCGGCTAATGCTTCAAATTTATTGGGTGCAGAAACCATCGGCAAGCCGGTTTCTTCGGCTATGAGTCTGGCAACAAGGGTAGCATATCCTTTGGGTGCATTCAGTCCGGTTCCCACAGCGGTTCCGCCAAGCGCTATTTCTGCGGCCGGCAGCAAAGCCCTGTTGATGGCAGCTACACCGTTTTCAAGCTGGGTAACGTATCCGCTGAATTCCTGACCCAACGTGAGGGGAGTCGCATCCATGAAGTGTGTGCGGCCAATCTTTACGATATCCTTGAAATCGCGTGATTTATGTTTGAGGGTGGTTTTCAGTGCCTGAATTCCGGGAAGTGTGTAATCCACTACCTGCTTGAAAACAGCAATGCTCATAGCGGTGGGAAAAGTATCGTTGCTGCTCTGACTCTTGTTTACATCATCATTGGGGTGCAGCACCTTGTTTTCATCGGTAAGTTTACCTCCGCTCAGCACATGTGCCCGGTTGGCAATTACCTCATTCACATTCATATTGCTCTGGGTACCACTGCCGGTTTGCCATATTACAAGCGGAAATTCAGCATCCAGCTTACCCTCAATAATTTCATCACAAACCTGCACGATGAGGTTTTTCTTCTCTTCGCTGAGTACACCCAGCTGGAAGTTTGCAAGGGCTGCGCACTTTTTTAGTACGCCGAATGCCCTGATGATTTCCATCGGCATGCTGCCTTCGGGTCCTATTTTAAAATTGTTTCTGCTGCGTTCGGTTTGGGCGCCCCAGTAGCGCTCTGCGGGCACTTTTACCTCGCCCATGGTATCGTGTTCTATACGGTATGTTGTCATAACAAAAGCTTAGGCTGCAAAGTTAATACCTGATTCTGTATGCCATGCCTTTTTGCGAAAAACAATAAATAGCTCAATAAAAATAAGTAAAAAACGCAATTAGGAAGAAGTTTTATTTTCAATTATATTGTATATCAAAACTTTAAATTGTTTTTATAATGTTTCTATTTTGTGCAACAGGATGAATAGAGATAAGCTATACACCCGTTTGTTCAATTTTTTATGATTTTTACTTTTTTTGTTTAAAACAAAAAATGCAAATCAAGTGTTTTTAAAGGTGTTGTTTGTAATTAGTTCTACAATATACAAAAGATCAATTCAATGTAATGACCAATGTCATACTTAATTTTCAAACATTTGAAAGACAGCCTGTATACTTTTGAACCGTCAAATACAGAAAGAAATTGCATTTGTTTCTATATCAAAAACTAAAAAATAAATTAAAAAACAGTCGTTTTTGAGAGGAACCTAAGTGATGGAAAGAGAAGCTACACAGGATAAGGAAGTTTGGCAAAAAATGTTGCTGACGGCGTTTCAGCAATCCGGTGAGGCAATATTGTTGCTGGATTATAAAGGGAAAATAGTAACAGCCAATCCGGCGGCCAGAAAACTGTTTGGTTATAATAATACGGAAGACGGACAGCTGAGCATTGATGATTTACTGAAAGCAGGCAAAGAGTCTGACACAAGGACAACCATTCCTGACTTAATCAAAATTACTGAGAAAAACATTCACGGAGTAACCAGGGAGAAGCATATATTTCCGGTCTCGGTGCGAATGGTAAGCCTTAGCACATTAGGTTCGGTATATGCACTTTTGTTTATCACTGCCCTTGAAAGTCGGCTGATAAAGGATAAAACCCTTCAAAGGCGCAATGCTGAAATCACAAGGCTAAAAGAATCTTTAAATCATCTGAAGAACAACGCCGAAAGGGCCTTGAGAGACAGAACACAGATTCTGCAGGAAACAGTAGATTCTTTGGTCGAAATACAAAAACAACTGCGGCAGGCATTGGAAAAGGAAATAGAGGCCAATGAGAAATGCTCAAAGTTTGCCTATCTCATTTCCCACGAATACAGAAATCCGCTCACTTTTATTCACACTTCCCTCGATCTTATTGAGCGTTATGGCCAAAAAGAAACACCTTTGGGCAAAGCGCAGCTGGAGCATTTGCAAAAAGCAAGAGAGCAGGTTAAACAACTGGTTTCCGTTACGGATGAATTGCTATTTTTAAATGCAATTAGAGATGGAAGCCATAAGTTGAAAACCACAGAGGTTGAGATTACGGAATTGCTGGACAAAATCGCAAAGAGCTGGAGCCAAATCCCAAAGGATGGGCATAATATTAATATCAGGTTGAATCTGCCGGAAAAGGTTGTCATTGAAACGAATGGTGATCTGCTAAAGCAGGCTTTGAATAACCTTGTCAGTAACGCTGTTAAATATTCTGACGGGAACGGAGAGGTGGTCATAGAATGTGATGAGGATGAGGACGCCTGTATGATTAAAGTAAAAGATCAGGGGAGAGGAATTCCCCGCGAAGAACTGCATAAACTTAGCAACGGATTCTACAGAGCCAGCAATTCCGGAGACGTCTCCGGTAATGGGCTGGGGCTTTTTATTGTCCGTCAGTTTCTTGAGCATCTTAATGGAAAATTAGAACTTGCTAGTGAACTTAATCTTGGAACATGTGCAACCATTAGATTACCAAAGAAATATGAAGAAAAAAGTATTGCTGATTGACGACAGCCGCGATGTGCGCGAAAACGTCGCAGAGATTTTAACCTTGTCTGATTATGAGGTTTTGACCTCCGAAAACGGGAAAGAAGGGGTAGAGGTGGCTCAGAAAAGCCTTCCGGATATCATCGTTTGTGATATTGCCATGCCCCTGCTGGATGGATTTGGAGTGATTCATTTGTTGTCGCGGTCGCCTGAAACAGCTAATATCCCTGTTATTCTGCTCACAGCCAGAACAGACAGGGATAATTACCGCAAGGGTATGGAACTTGGCGCCGATGATTTCATTACCAAACCTTTTGAGGAAGCGGAATTGCTGAGGGCTATTGAAGCCAGGCTGCAAAAGCACAATCGTGAAAAAGATGGAAGGAATGGATCAGCAGATGGGTTTTTGTCTCTGATGAACGACGCGCGTTCCCTTGAGGCATTCAAGGAAGCCGCCGGAGAAGGATTGATTTTTGATTTTCAGAAAAGAGAATATGTGTATCGGGAAGGGAATCAGCCCCGCTATGTATACTTTATTGAGTCAGGAAAGGTGAAAACAGTGCTGCTGAGCAACGATGGCAAGGAATTGATGACGGGATTGTATGGAGAAGGAGATATTTTTGGTCATATTGCCATGCTGGAAGAGGCTGAGTACACGGAATCTGCCATTGCGGTAGAACCGGTGAGGCTTTATGCACTAAACAAAGCGGATTTTTTCTCACTGTTGGGAACCCATCCGGGAGCTTCTGCAAAATTTATCCGAATTATGGCCAGTCAGTTGGTTGAAGCAGAAGACAAGTTGCTGCGCCTTGCCTACGATTCTGTAAGAAAAAGGGTTGCGGAAGCGCTAGTTGAAGTCTATCGCACCTACTCATTGAGCAACGGTAAAAAAGAAATTGAAATATCCCGGCAGGAACTGGCATCCTATGTGGGTACAGCTACGGAAACAGTCATAAGAACCTTAAGTTCCTTTAAACAGGAAGGCCTTATCAATATTGTGCAAAGCAATATCGTAATAAAGGATCTGGCTGGGCTAATACGAATGAAAAACTAAAGATTATTTTTTTAAAGCAGTGACAAAGGTCATTTTCACTTATGACGCTTTCACACTTAATATTGCTGCACGTATGACCTCCGTTATAGAAAATCCGCTAATTGATTTTTCTGATTACGCTGCCGACAAGGAATTTGAAAAAAAATTTCACCTAATGTTTCCGTATCTGCGAATTGTATTGCGAAAAGTTGTTAAAATTCCGCAGAGCAATATGATAGCCAATCCACGATTGATAATTACGGAAAACACAACGGTAGAACAAGTCTGCTATAAACTTTTAATCCGGTATGGGCGGGAAGCCATGATTCAGCGTTACACGGTGAATATCTGGCTGGATATAACCCGCTCAAAGCACTGGACATTGAAGAATCAAAACGAAGAGGCGCGAAAGTTGTCTTGCATGAATCCGGGTTTTTAATGTTTTTAAAGGACGTATCTTTGCTGCCTCAATATGGCAGATAAGAAACTACTGGATGCACTCAGCTACCATGCTGATGGAAGACCCGGAAAGATAGAAGTTGTTACGACCAAACCCACCCAGACCCAGTTTGACCTGGCCCTGGCCTACAGCCCGGGCGTGGCAGAGCCCTGCCTAAAAATAGCTGAAAATACAGATGATGTATATAAGTATACAGCCAAAGGGAATCTGGTAGCTGTTATCAGCAATGGTACTGCAGTTTTGGGTCTGGGCGATATCGGTCCTGAAGCCTCCAAGCCGGTAATGGAAGGAAAAGGTGTGCTGTTCAAAATTTTTGCCGATATCGATGTTTTTGACATAGAACTCAACTGCAAGGATGTAGATGAATTTGTGCGCACGGTGAAAGCCATGGAACCTACTTTTGGCGGAATCAATCTTGAGGATATCAAGGCACCGGAGAGTTTTGAAATTGAAGAACGGTTAAAAGCCGAACTGAAAATTCCCATTATGCACGATGATCAGCATGGAACCGCCATTATCAGCGGAGCAGCGTTGCTGAATGCACTCCGGATTGTAAATAAGGAAATCGGAAAAATTAAAATGGTGGTAAACGGTGCCGGCGCCAGTGCTATCGCTTGCTCCAAACTCTTTGTGAGCCTTGGTGTTGACCCCAAAAACCTGGTCATGCTTGACAGCAAAGGCGTGATTCATGCGGAAAGAGCTGACCTGGATAAATACAAAAGCCAGTTTGTTACCACATCCAAAGCACGTACACTGGAGGAAGCTATGGCCGGTGCGGATGTATTCGTGGGGTTGTCCAAAGGGAATATCCTTTCACCGGAAATGATTCTGAGCATGGCTGAAAAGCCTGTGGTATTTGCCATGGCAAACCCCGATCCTGAGATTGATTACAAACTGGCCGTTTCTACCCGCCCCGATATCCTGATGGCAACAGGCAGAAGCGATTATCCCAATCAGGTAAACAATGTGCTTGGTTTTCCATTTATTTTCCGCGGAGCACTGGATGTGCGTGCCACCGCCATCAATGAGGAAATGAAACTGGCCGCGGTGCGTGCCATTGCAGATTTGGCGCTCGAGCCGGTTCCTGAAGTGGTGATGATGGCCTACAATGATTACGATCTGGATTTCGGCAGCAACTACATTATACCTAAACCTATGGATCCTCGACTGCTGACCACGGTGGCCCCTGCAGTGGCCAAAGCAGCCATGGATAGCGGTGTAGCCAGAAACCCCATCACCGACTGGGATGCTTATAAAGCTACCCTCAGAAAAAGACTTGGTATTGACAATGATTTTGTAAACCGCCTGGTGCAGCGCGCCAAAAAGCAACCCAAACGGGTGGTTTTTTCCGAAGCAGAAGACGTGAAAATCCTGCGTGCTGCGCAAACCTGCCTTAATGAGGGAATTGCTACACCCATACTCCTGGGAAGGCCCCACCAGATTCGGAAAGTGATGGAGGAAAACAACATCGATCTGGGACAGGTAACCATGCTCGACCCGTGGACCGAAGATGCACTTTGTGAAGAATTTGGTGCATTGCTCTATGAAAAACGAAAGCGAAGCGGACTCACGCAGACCGAGGCGGTAAAAAATATGCGATATCGCAACTATTTCGGTGCCATGATGGTGGAAACCGGTAAATGCGATGCCCTCATCAGCGGATTAACCCGAAATTATCCCATTGCACTGCGTCCTATGCTAGAATGTATCAACGTTACAGGTGCGTCCAAACGCATTGCCGGCATGCACATTGTAATGACTAAAAATGGGCCTGTTTTCCTTTCAGATACCACGGTGAATATAGACTACAAGCCGGAAGAGCTGGTGGATCTGGTGCTGAAAGTGCACGAACGGGTTAGCAAGCTTCAGATCGATCCACGTATAGCGCTGGTTACCTACAGCAATTTTGGCAGCAGCCGCGGACCTGCACCCATGCAAATGAGAAAAGCCGTGGAAATGCTGCATGAGCATCACCCGCACATTCTGGTAGACGGTGAAATGCAAACCACTTACGCCATAGATGGAGAAGCGCGGATAAAGCAATATCCCTTCAATAAACTGGGCAACAAGCCTGCCAATACATTGATTTTTCCTGGCCTAAACAGCGGAAACGCTGCTTATCAGCTGATGCGCGGTATGGGTATGGTAGACATCATTGGTCCAGTGCTGCTGGGCTTTGAAAAAAGCGTACACGTGCTTCATCACACCAGCAATGTGCGCGAAATTGTTAATATGGTAGCACTGGCTGTATGTGAGGCCCAGGAAAAATCATGATTTTGCCAAAACCGCAGCTGCTCGAATGGGGCAGTAAACTGCAAATTCAGAGCATTGGACTCAGGTATGAGGTATTGAGAAAGCCGCTGGGATTGTGTTTTGCCCCAGAAGAATTACTGCAGGAAGAAACGCAATGGCATATAGGTATGGTAAGTGGTGAGCGTGTAGAAGGAATTTTGCTAATCAAATTCATCGGCGAAAACGTTGCCAAAATGCGCCAGGTGGCCGTGGCAGAATCTTCTCAGGGAAAAGGTATTGGAAAAGAAATGGTTCGTTATGCAGAATTGTTGTGCAGCCAGAATCACATTGAAAAAATAGAACTGCATGCACGCAAATCAGCAGTACCTTTTTACCTGTCTTTGGGCTATCACACCGAAGGTGCTGAATTTGAAGAGGTGGGCATTCCCCATATAAAAATGTCGATTAAGCTATAATTTAGCGGTAACCGTGCCAGTTGCCGGTTTCTCTGCTGTATAGCCAGAAAATTCCGTTGGTGTATGCAAAATCTCCGCACAGTGGCTTGGGTCCGTTATCATCCAAAATCTGCAAAATTTTCGTGCACCTGCCGCTTCGGCTGTTATAAAGCAAAATTCGGTGTTGTCCACGGTCATACAGGCCTATCTCTGCATTCCTGATGCCCGTATAAACCACCCCCATGCTGTTTAATTCATTGTCAAAATCGTCAATATCCAGATGAAGAGGTGGTCGGTGGTGCGCATGTCTTATTTTATACCTGAATATGGCTTTATCATGATAGTACCACATTTCTTTTTTCCTTCCTGCCCACGCACCATTGCCAATAGCCACTGGGTTGTGAAGCGCATAAAACACATTTTCCGCATAGGCCGGCAAGCCTTCGCGCAAATGGATAACATACAGCCCTTCCATGCCCGAAGCATAGCTTTTAAGTATTTTTCCGGCGCCCTCCAGCCACAAGCTTCCGGGGTCAAATGGCAATAAGTAGGGTGATTTTAAGGCCTTGCCTTTTTCGTCATACATAAACAACCACCGCTCTCCATTGCCCGAAACAGCCGCATAATACCGTTTCATCCCCGGGTTCCATACAACCGAAACACCCATACCACCCGGAGCTCTGCCGGAAATAAGTTCTGTCGCAGGTTTGATTTGTCGCACCGGTTGTGCTTCCAGTTCACAGTTTATGGATAGCAGCATGCAAAACGACAGAATAGTTATTTTCACTATTGCAAGTAGGGGTATTTGCCTGTGAATAGGAATGACACCGCGTGATTACTTAACTGCTTTACATCATGAAAAACCTCATCGTATTTTAGGTGTTTTTAATCTGAATTGAGCATGTTGGCAAGTGGGAGCACGTATATTTGTAGCTTTATGGGAACCCTGATTACCGTTTCACAGTTTTTACTGGCACTGTCCATTCTGATCATTCTTCACGAACTGGGGCATTTTCTCGCGGCGCGCTTTTTTGGTATTAAAGTTGAAAAATTCTATCTCTTTTTCGATGCCTGGGGAGTAAAGCTGTTTAAATTCAGAAAAGGCGACACCGAATACGGAATAGGCTGGCTGCCATTGGGCGGATATGTAAAGATTGCCGGCATGGTAGATGAAAGCCTTGATTCAGAGCAATTGAAAACAGAGCCGCAGTCCTGGGAGTTTCGCAGCAAGCCGGCCTGGCAGCGCCTGATTGTAATGATAGGCGGGGTTACCGTTAATCTGTTGCTGGGCGTTTTGATTTTCTGGATGATGATATGGACGCAGGGTGAAAAGTATGTTCCTACCTCCGCTGTCAATGAAGCTGGAGGTATTTATGCCGGCCCGCTCGGAAGAAAAATCGGATTTCAGACAGGGGATAAGATTATTGCATTTAATGGTAAGGCAAGTGAGAATTTTCTGGAAGAATTTGCCAATCCGGACTTCATTATGGGCGGGAAGCATGAAGTAAGCATTAACAGAAATGGGAAGGATACAACACTCAGTCTTCCGGCCAATCTCGAGGAGATACTGGCTGAAAAATCAGAGTTGCCCATCATTTCTCCCCGTTTTAATTTCAAAATTGCTACTGTTGTGGACGGAACTCCTGCATCAAAAGCAGGATTGGCCAAGGAAGATATCATCATCGCAATTGACAGTCAGAAAGTGGCCGGTTTTCTGGATTTTAAAGAGCTGATTCAGCAGAAAAAAAATAAAACCATTGTACTGACCGTACTCAAAGACAAAGCCACTGAGACTTCCAATGTAACCTTGAAGGTAGAGCCCGATGGCACCATCGGTTTTAAGCCGCAGCTGTTTGGGTTTGAAGACAAGCAGAAGTCTATTCAGTACGGTTTCTTTGAATCTGCTGCGATGGGTACCCGGAAGGCATTTTCATTTCTGGCCGCCAATGCCATGGGCTTTGGTAAAATTCTAAGTGGTGATGTGGATCCACGTAAATCACTGGCGGGTCCTGTTGGTATGGCACAAATGTATGGTTCTACCTGGGACTGGGTTAACTTTTGGGGGCTCACAGCCATGATTTCACTGGGGCTTGCATTCCTGAATATCTTGCCCATACCGGCACTGGACGGGGGCCATGTAATGTTTTTGCTCTGGGAAATGATTACCCGAAAGCCTGTAAGCGAAAAAGCCCTTTACGTTGGGCAGGTTATCGGTATGGTTATTTTGGGTTCACTCATGATTTTTATCTTCTGGGTAGATATTGCGCGCGCCCTTGGTTTTTAAAGCCGGATGAACCCGTTTGCCTTTTTTGATATAGAACCATCTTTTCAGGTTGATTCAGCTGATTTACGTAAACGTTTTTTAGCCAATCAGCGAAAATGGCATCCCGATTTTCATGCAGCCAACGAGCAAATGCACCGTCAGGCGCTGGAGCAAACAGCCGCCAACAATGAGGCTTTTGCTTTGCTGTCTGATACTTACAGCAGGGTAAAATGCCTGCTTTCCATTCACGGAATAGATGCGGAGAAAGAACAGGTACTGCCTCAGGATTTTTTAATGGAAATGATGGAATTAAGTGATCTGATTGAAGATGCAATTGCCGGAAACCAGAACAGCAGGGAAGAAGCGGAGGCCCAAATAGGTCAATACTTTCACAAAAACGATAATACACTTAATTTTCTCTCAAAAGAGGCAGATGTATCCGGTTTTTCACGGGAAATACTACTGAAAGCAGCTGCTGTATACCAGCAGCACCGCTACCTGACCCGCCTGCGCAAAAATCTTTCGGGGATTACAGAACTCTGATCATTATTCGTAAGTTTGCCGTATCAATCGCGATGACAACTGCAAAAACCAAAATTCTCAGCCACTCTGAAATCCTTACCAAGCTGGAAAGAATGGCCTGTGAGATATGCGAAAAGCACATCCAAAGTGGCGAATTGGTGATTTGTGGCTTGAATAGCAGGGGATTTGCCCTGTCCAAGCTGTTGGGCGAAAAAATAAGCGCCATTGATTCTCAGTTGAAGGTGGTGCATGTAAATGCAGTGGTGGAAAAGGATGCTGTTGAGTTTACACCTGCGGCTGAATTTACAGGTAAACATGTGCTGGTTATGGATGACGTTATAAACACAGGAAGTACGCTAATGCTGGTTTTATCGGAAATTTACCGCCAAAGACCTGTCAGTATCGGAACTGTGTTTCTGGCCAAGCGCGAACACCGCAATTTTCCCGTAAAGGCCGATTATGTGGGTGTTTCTATTGCTACTACCCTGCAGGAGCATGTGCAGTTTGATAGCACGGATTCTAACAACCTATCCGTGTATCTCGTTTAAATTATTCCTCCACGTAGTTGAGCTCCTTGTGAAAGCTCTCTTTAACCGTGTAGGTTCCCCAAAGTGACAGCAATATACAGATGGCCCCAACAATAATGGCGGCGTAGGAATTGGGCATGCCTCCTATGTTCAGTTCAGATAAAGCCGTAAAGCCCAGCGTGATAGGAACCACGCCACCGCGAACAAAGTTGGGAACCGTAGCCGTTACCGTGCTTCGGATGTTGGTGCCAAACTGCTCGCTGGCATTGGTTACGAACAAGGCCCAGTAACCGGTGGCAAGACCCAGCAGGTAACTCATGGTTTTGAGTCCTGCGGGGGAAAGATTGTGGTTGAATAAATATACGCAGGTAAGCACTGCAATGCCAAACAGATTTAGGAAAATAACCCTGCGGCGGCTCTTGAAAAGCTGAGATAGCAATCCGGAAAGCAAATCGCCGCTGCTTAGGCCCAGATAGCTCCACATTACCATTTCAGAGGTTTTAATCTGACCCACTGCACCGGGATGGTTTTCGGCAATGAATTTATGGGAGAGCGCTATCAGTACACCCACAACAAACCATACCGGCAATCCAATAACGATGCAGGCCAGGTATTTCTTAAAGGTGGGCCAGTCGCGCAACAGCATGAAGAAATTCCCCTTGACAACGTTGGTTTGCTTCAGCTCATGAAACATTGTGCTTTCAAAGGTTCCGGCACGCAAGGCAAGCAATACTAATCCCAAAACACCCCCCATGATATAGGCTGTCTGCCAGTTTTCAATTTTGGCTCCGGTAAAATCCTGTAAAATGGAACTAAGCTGACTAAGGTTGGAAACCCAAAAGGCGAAAACAGCACCCAGAGCGCCGAAGGTCACAATAATCATGGTGCCAATGCCGCGCTTTTTGGTGGGCATGCTTTCGGCCACCAGGGTAATTGCAGCGCCCAGTTCTCCGGCCAGGCCTACACCCGCAATAAAGCGCCAGATAGAGTATTCAGTGAGGTTGGTGACAAAAGCATTGGCAATGTTGGCAATACTGTATAGCAGAATGCTTCCGAAAAGAACTGAAACACGGCCCTTTCGGTCGCCCCAGATACCCCAGAGCAAGCCGCCCACCAGCATGCCGGTCATCTGCCAGTTAAAAAGCGTGGTTTCAAATTCCGGAGCAATGTTCAGCGATTCCATGCTCTCTTTTTTAATGATATTGAAGAGAATCAGGTCGTATATGTCCACAAAATAGCCCAAAGAGGCCACGATTATCAGTAATACAATGTTCTTTTTACCTGCCATGCCGTTTGCTTAAAAGAGATTTTCCAAAGTTGCACAAATTTTCTCCAGAAACAAGCGGTCCGTTTCATCAAAACAGGAAAAATGTTCGCTGTCTGCGTCCAAAACGGCCACCACAGTTCCGTTTTTTCTAATGGGTATCACAATTTCACTGTTGCTTTCTGCGGAGCAGGCAATATGCCCGGGAAAAGCGTGTACATCCTCCACCACAATGGATTGGTTTTGCGCCCAGGATGTGCCGCAAACTCCTTTGCCATGCGCAATGCGTGTGCAGGCTACCGGGCCCTGAAATGGTCCGAGAACCAGTTCATTGTTCTTTACCAGATAAAATCCTACCCACCACCAGTGAAAGGTGTTCTTCAAAACCGCTGAAACATTGGCAAGTCCGGCAGTTTGGTCTTTTTCAGATTCAATCAGACCCTCAATTTGAAGTAGTGCATTTTGGTACAGGTTCTCTTTCTCGGAGTAAGTTGGGTTGTTAATCATGTTTAACGTGGATAAATGGTTGCGAAAATAAGACGAAAAGGTTTGTGAGGCTGCCGTGAATGTCGTTAGTTTGAAGGTTTAACTTGTGAAGTATGGCAATGGAAGTGGTGAATACCCGGCCGTTTGAGGTGGTTTTTACATTTGTAAGACATCCGTATTTCGGTTTGCTGGTAGAGGCTAACGCCGTACAATTGCTGGCCAACGGAGATTACTCGCTTACTTTCCAGCGGGTGAGGCAGCAAACAACCGATTATTTTAACCTGAACAACGAACAAACCGAGGTCGTTAAGATACTGGAGGAGTTTGAGGTGGATGGTATCATGAAGCGTTTTTATACAGGAAATAAACGCATCCGTTCCAATGAATTTTTACTGAAACACTACACGCCGGTACTCCATAAAATAGTTAGACCATACATTGAGAAGAAGCTGTCTAAAGTATTGGATATCATTAAGAATTATCCAATGTACTGGGCGGGAAAAACCGGGCAGGCGCAGGGTGAAGAAATTCATTACTCAGAAGAGCCGGCCACGGTTCTCTTTCATTTCAGGAGGGATGAACAGGGAACCAATTACTTTGCAACCATCCGAAGCAACAATGAAAAGGTAGATTTTTACCACAACGACTCAGAAATCATTTCAGAAAATCCGGCGTGGCTGATTACCCCAAACAAACTGCTGTATTTTCCAAAGCACATAGACGGCAAGAAAATTCGCCCATTTTTAAGCAAGAAATATATTCATGTTGAGCCTCATCAGGAAGACAGCTACATGGACAAGTTTGTGAAACCCCTGCTCGAAAACCATGATGTTTTTGCCAAAGGTTTGCAGATCGTAACGGAGCAGCTGCCTGCAAGGCCCGTGATCAGGCTCAACAAGTTGTTTCAGGATAAGCAGTATCTGAGTCTGTATTTTCAATACGGCGGCTGGAATTTTCCTTTTCATATTCATAAAAAAGTCAATGTATCCCTGGAAAAACAGGGTAATGATTTCATTTTCCACCGCATCCGGCGATCACTAAGCCTGGAAAGCGAAAAAATTGCCTTGCTGAAAGAGCTGGGCCTTGAAAACGTGGAGGGAAGTCTGTTTGCATTGGAAAATGCCGGTCAGTCCTATGAGCTTATTTCCTGGCTGAATACCAACGCTGAAATGCTTCAGCGCAATGGATTTCAGGTAGATCAGGAAGCCTCGGATGTGAAGTTTTACCTTGGTTCCGTAAACCTGGAAGTGAAGCTGACAAAAGGTGCCGACTGGTTCGATGTAATGGCAGTGGTTCGCTTTGGCACTTTTGAAGTGCCTTTCATACGTCTCAGAAAGAACATTCTTGAAAAACGCAGGGAATTTGTTTTGCCAAACGGCGAAATTGCTATTTTGCCGGATGAATGGTTTACCCGTTTTGGGAAAATAGCCCATCTGGCAGAGGTGGAAGGAGACTGCTTCCGGGTTCGCAACATGCATTTTTCGCTGCTGGATGATTTGTCGGATTATGTGGATGTGGAAGTGGCAAAGTCCGGCTGGGAAAAGCTGCTTCAATCCGACAATATCCCTGAATATCCGCTTCCTCAGGGAATGAATGCCGAACTCAGGCATTATCAGGCTGAAGGATACAGCTGGATTCGTTTCCTGTTTGAGCATCGCATTGGTGCACTGCTGGCAGACGATATGGGTCTGGGTAAAACACTGCAAACCCTGGCGGTTATCAAACACATTTCCGGATTGCCGGTGGCCGAATTAGAGGGAGAAAAAACCATCATAACCGGGGAAACGCCGGTAACAGCAGAAATACCGCAACTGGATTTGTTTACACCCGCAGAAACCTTGCTTTCAGGATCAGCCACGCTCACAGATTCGGCAGAAAAGCACATGCCATGTCTTGTAATTGCGCCAAAATCATTGCTGTATAACTGGCAGGCAGAAGCCGAAAAGTTTTGTCCATCGCTGAAAACGCTTATTTACACCGGAATTTCACGCAATAGGCTCTTGCCGAAGTTTTCGCAGAGTGACCTGATTATCATGAGTTACGGTACCATGCGCAACGACATTGAAGAATTGCACCGCATTCCATTCAGGCTGGTTGTGATTGATGAAAGTCAGGCCATTAAAAATCCCACATCCCTCACTGCCAGAAGCTTATTGAGAATGGACGCACAATACCGTCTGGCGCTTACAGGAACGCCCATTGAAAACACCTTGCTGGATGTGTGGAGTCAGATGAATTTTCTGAACCGTGGATTGCTTGGTTCCTACGGCTATTTTGAAAAGAATTTTATCCGTCCTATCGAGAAAAATCAGGATGCCGGTCGTACGGCAGAATTAAAGAGAATACTGGATCCTTTCGTACTACGCCGAACCAAAAAACAGGTGGCCAAAGAACTTCCGCCCAAGATAGAGAAGGTGCATTTCTGTGAAATGACGCCCGAGCAGGCGGAATGTTACGAGAAAACGAAAAGTCAGTACAGAAACGAAATACTGGAACATGTGAGCCAGGTAGGAATGTCACGTTCCCGATTGAAGATATTCAACGGATTAATGCATTTAAGACAACTTGCTTTGAATCCGATACTGAAAGACAATGATTATGAAGGGCAATCGGGTAAAGACGATGAAATAAGGCGAATGCTTCAGCGTGCGGTGGAAGGCGGGCACAAGGTGCTGCTGTTTAGTCAGTTTGTGAGCTATCTTTCTGTTTTCGAAGACATGCTGCAGGCCGATGGAATAGAATACAGTTATCTTGACGGAAGCATGGACGAAAAGGAAAGGGCGGAGGCCATAAAACGCTTTCAGGAAAATGAAAATGTAAAAGTGTTTTTGTTGAGTTTGCGCGCCGGAAACGCCGGACTCAATCTTACGGCAGCTGATTATGTGTTTCTGGCCGATCCCTGGTGGAATCCTTTTACCATGCGCCAGGCCGAAGATAGAGCACACCGCATCGGGCAGGATAAAACAGTGTTTTCGTATAAGTTTATTACAAAAAATACCATTGAGGAGAAAATTCTCGAGCTGCAGAAAAAGAAAACCCATCTTGCAGAAAGCATTATCCCCGACGAAGACAGTATACTTTCAGGCTTGAATATGCAGGAGCTGGAGGAACTACTTGCCTGAAAGCGGTAAAAAAAGCCTTTGATTTCAGCGCTATTATTAGGATATTTGCATACTTTTTTGTATATTAATTATTCTAATTATTGTAACCATGGAAGCAGCAGCGAGAGCAGAAAAATCGGTTCAAATTGAAGACAGCTGGTATGAAATTTTGAAAGGGGAATTTGAAAAGCCTTATTTTCAGTATCTTAAACAATTTTTAATCAAGGAAAGACAGGCAGGATATGTGATTTATCCTCCCGGTTCACGCATTTTTGCTGCGTTTGATTACACGCCGTTTTGGGACGTAAAATGCGTGATTGTGGGACAGGATCCATACCATGGACCGCGACAGGCCAACGGATTGTGTTTCTCGGTGAGCGATGGCCAGAAAAAGCCACCTTCGCTGGTAAATATTTTCAAAGAGCTGCACGACGACATTGGTTGTCCGATACCCTACAGCGGAAACCTGGAACCCTGGGCACATAATGGCGTCCTGCTATTGAATACGATTCTAACCGTAAGGGCAGGTCAGCCTAAATCCCACCATGGCCACGGCTGGGAGGAATTTACTGCTGCAGCCATTGAAAAACTGAGCGACCTGCATGAACATCTGGTCTTTATTCTTTGGGGACGTGAAGCACAATTGAAGGAAGAGTTGATTGATACTACCAAGCACCTGGTACTCAAATCACATCATCCCAGTCCGTATTCTGCAGAAAAAGGCTTTTTTGGCAATCACCATTTTAGCCGCACCAATCAATGGTTGCAGGACCACGGAATCGAGCCTATCGACTGGAATCCGGTGCAACCCTGATACATAACAGCAAGGTGTGGACATCTTGTCGCACTTTGTTTCTGAAGGTTGTGTTTCTTTGAAAGGTGGAATTTCCGGTAGAAATCCAGAACGCAACCATTTACCAGGGCCGAATCCCGGTGCTGAATGAGGTGAATATTCGCATCAACAAAGGCGAGTTTGCGTATCTAATTGGTAAAACGGGTTCGGGTAAGTCCAGCCTGCTTAAAACCCTTTACGGTGAACTTCCGCTAACGGAAGGAACCGGTAATGTAGCTGGAATCGGTTTGCAAGATTTAAAAAAGGCACAGATTCCTTATCTGCGCAGAAAACTGGGCATTGTTTTTCAGGATTTTCAGTTACTGACCGACCGCAGCGCCCTGGATAACCTTTTGTTCGTGCTCAAAGCTACGGGCTGGAAAGACAAACAGCAACGCATTGACAGGGCCAATGAGGTTCTTGCCAAAGTAGGGCTGGAAAACAAAGGGTACAAAATACCGGCAGAACTAAGCGGTGGTGAACAGCAACGCCTGGTTATTGCGCGTGCACTCCTGAATAACCCCGAGGTGATTCTGGCCGATGAACCCACCGGAAACCTGGATCCCGATGTCTCCGACGAGGTAATGCGCATGTTGCAGGATGTTTGTAAGGAAGGACGCTCTGTGGTTATGGCAACCCATGATTACCGGCTCATTGAAGAGTTTGGCGGTACCATCTACCGCGTGGCAGGTGGTAAAGTCAACAAAATAGATTCTCTCAAAGAATTAGTGCCGAATCAACAGTAAGGTTCTGGCGGCATTTGCAGCATCAATCATATAGGTTCCATCTGACAAATCTGAAACGGAAATCGTTCCTGAAACCGATCTGATCGTTTTTACCAAAGTCCCATTGATCTGGAAAATGCGTACATATTTGCCGATGAAGGCCGGCGAATAAACTTCATTTTGTGCAGGATTGGGGAACAATGCAATATTCTGCTTTTTATCAATCGTATTGCCTGCAGGATAAATCATTTGCTGCAAAGCGGTGGTTGTGCGCTCGCTGATATAGGGTTTCACACCAAAACTCACATGGTTGCCCCAGGCTTTGGTATCGGCTTGCTGCCAGTCTGCGAGCGTAAAACCATAGTCGGAAGCCCTGGCTCCCGTGAAGTAGGGATCAGCAGCCACCGCCGCTGCCACGATAGACTTGTGGTTATCAATAATGGCAAACAGGCTGTCTGCCTTGTAAGCACCGTCAATCAGGTTTCGCAATTCCTGTTCATAAGCCATTTTCCACCGGGTCACCCCAAGTATTTTATAGGTAAGGGGAGCTTTTGAGTTAGTCAGCTTGCCCCAGGCATGAATATTTCGTTTTTGGATATCGCTAACACCCCATTGCACACCGAATGTATTATCCATGTCGTACGGTATGTATACAAAGCGGTTATCCGACATTCTGTGGTAAAGGAAATAATTGTTTTTATTGTAAAAGTAATTGTCCCAGTGCCCCATCAGAACCTCTGCCGCCAGCACTTTCAGATAGGCATTCACATCAAAAACCTGCTCAATCCAAGATTCAAAGGAATCTTTTGGGCTGTTGTTGATTACATTGATAAAATAAACAAGATCACTGTAATCATCGGCGACGGTATTGGTTTTCAATTCATAAGCCCGCTCATTCAGGGGAGAAGGATTGATTAGGTCTTTGTAAGGTTGCTGGAATGAACCCAGCCAGCCCAGATCTGCAGGCCAGCTGCATTTGTAGAGGTTTCCTATGCTTTCGCCAAATCGGGATTGGAGAAATGTTTTATCGATGTATTCTGAATGGTTTCTCAATCCCTGATATGTGCCATTTACGTACAACCTGACAGGATTACTGCGCGTTGCAACAATTCCGGCCCGGGCCAGAAATCGTGCACTGAGAAATTCCCGAACCAAGGAAGGATCGTTGTGGTTGCCATTCAGGTTCATGTTTTTCAGCCCCTGATAGGTTTGGCTCTGAAATGCACCCAAATCCAGGCGGTAGCCTCTCTTCTCCGCTTCACGGGATGAATTTCCTTTCACACGCATTCCGATATTGCGCAGCGTGTCTTTTTGATCGTAAATAAACAATGAAGAAAAATAAACATTGTCCCATACGTTTTTATTCATCTTCGTCCAGCTGTCCTTGGGTAAGAAAATATCGACACGGTGGATTTTATTGTCGTAAATAGTTCCGTTTTGCGGCCATACGGCTTGCTGCGCCTCCAGGTGCCGCGTTGGAAGCAGAAAAGTCACGGCCAAAAAGAAGCAGCGGAAGATTTTCATTTTGCAGAAGACAGTTTGTAAATATAGAGATTGCCGTACAATGTAGGTATTGATCCTGTCACTATTGCACTTGTTGGCTTCACCTGCTGTTGTTTATTGAGCATGCTGTTTCGGCTTACTGGCATGGGGTAGTTATATACATCCGTATACACCGGTGATTTTTGGATGGTGTTGAGTGAGTCTGCATCCATAAATGTGATTCCTTCTTCCTTGAATTTTTTTTGATAATAGGGCGTTTGTGTAGACAGGTAATTCTCCAGCATTACCCTTTCTCTCGCAATGAAGATTAGGTTTTTGGCCTTTTCTTCTTCCGCGATTTTCAATAACAAATTCAATTCAGCGCCGTACCTTATTGTTTTAATATTGGCGTTGGGAATCAAATAAACTCCCAGGTTCCAACAGAGCATGGCAGTTGCCAAAGGCAATGCTTTGTGTTGCCATTTTATTAGGAAAGCAGGGAAGGAAAGCAGCAGCAAAAACGGAATCATGACCATGAATTCGGCGTTGCCCACAGAATATACGGCCCATAAAAACTGCAAAATCAAGGCAAAACGCAGCCAGCGAAAGCCTGAGAAGTTGTTTTGCGTTTTTTCATGGATGTTATTTTGGTTTTTTGCAAGAATTGCAACAGCAGTCAAGCCCAATGCCAGTATGGGAAAAGCCCATAACCATGTCCACGCATCGAGAAAATATGGAATGTTGCCGTGCACCTGAATCCAAGTTCGTATGCTGTTGATTGCGCTATACTTCAGGTTGTCAAATCCGGGAATTAGGGAAACGGTGCCATTCATGGCATCCGAAAAAGGATATTGCCACCAGATTTTATGCTCGTAGGTGGCAGAACCAACATAGGCAAGCAATATTATGCCCAAAGAAATTCCCGCTGCAACCCATTTTTGTTTACCTGCCGGGAAAAATAAAACTGCCGCAAGCCACCACCAGCAATGGATTTGGTGAAACAACACCGCCAATGCCAGCAAGCCGAATCCGGCGTATAGGTTCGCATGGTTTTCTGCTTTTTGGTGTTTTAATAAATACAGCGTTCCCCACAGGCTCAGCAACAGCGGTAATAGGTAGGTTTCATTTTCCGTAGCAAAACGCATGGTGGCGAATGCACTTCCTGCAAGCATTACAGCTGCTTTGGCAGCTGACTTGTTGTCTGAAATCAATTCAAAACAACGCTTTAACAGGTATAAAGAACCCGCAGCTGCGATGGCATTGATGGCCTGCATCCACATTAGGTAATGCGTAAAGTGCTTTCCAATAAGCCCGTAGGTAATTTGCCCGAAAGGCCCATAGAGCAGGTGGTGCGGGGAGAAAAGCCATTTCCCGGACTCGGCATTTTGCAGAAATTCACCGGCATAACCCACCGCATCGCCGGAAGGGTTAATACCCGGCAAAAGCAGGTATAAAAGCCCAAATCCAAGCCATGCGAGAGACAATATCCGGTTTTTAACCGCCTGCATACAGGCAAAGGTAAGATACAGGGCGTATCTTTGCCGCATGCATCAGGCACTGCAAACCGAGGAGTTTGAAATCATCGCCGGGGTGGCTGCCCAAACGGGCATTCAGGCCTGGGTGGTGGGCGGTTTTGTGCGCGATCTGATGCTGGGTGTGCCTACCAAAGATATCGATGTCGTTGTGCTGGGCTCCGGCGTGGATTTTGCCGAAAAAGTGGCTAAAAAACTGCCGGGTGAGACCCATGTGGCCTACTTTAAAAACTTTGGCACAGCACAAATAAAAACCCGTGATTACATCATAGAGTTTATCGGTGCCCGCAAGGAAAGTTACGACCGTCAAAGCCGCAAACCCGCGGTAGAGGACGGTTCACTGGCCGATGACCAGAACCGCCGCGATTTTACCATCAATTCCATGTACCTGAGCCTGAACAAGGCCGATTTCGGAGAATTGATGGATCCGTTTAACGGCGTGCAGGACTTGCAGGATAAAATCATTCGAACACCTATGGATCCGGATGTGACGTTCAGCGATGATCCCCTGCGCATGCTCCGCGCCGTGCGCTTTGCAACCCGACTTGGTTTCACCATTCATCCGGAAACCATGGAAGCACTTGCCAAAAACGCAGAGCGCATTTCCATTGTTTCGCAGGAGCGGATTACCGACGAATTGAACGGCATTATCATGTGCAAACAGCCGGGCAAGGGTTTAGAGATTTTGTTTGATACGGGAATTCTGCACCTCATCTTTCCCGAATTTACTGCATTGCATGGTATAGAAACCCGGAATGGGAAGAGCCATAAAGACAATTTTTACCATACGCTCAAGGTGCTCGACAATTTGTGTGAGCTCAGTGAAAACCTATGGTTGCGCTGGTCGGCCATCCTCCACGACATTGCCAAGCCTGCCACCAAAAGGTTTGATCCGGCTGTAGGCTGGACCTTTCACGGACACGAAGACCGGGGAGCCCGCATGGTTAAAGGCATCTTCCGCAAAATGCGCCTGCCACTGGACGACAAAATGCGCTACGTGGAGAAAATGGTGGCTCTGCACCTGCGTCCCATTGTGCTGAGTAAAGAGATTGTTACAGACAGCGCGGTGCGCCGCCTGATTGTGGATGCCGGCGAAGATGTGATGGATCTGCTGAATCTGTGCAGGGCTGATATTACCAGTAAAAACGAAATTAAGGTGGCCCGTCACCTGGCCAATCTTGAAAAAGTAGCCGAAAAGATAAAGGACGTAACCGAGCGCGACGCCATGCGCAACTGGCAGCCTGTGGTTTCCGGAAACCACATTCTGGAAATGTTCGATATCCGTGATCCCAAACTCATCGGCGTACTCAAAAACACAGTAAGGGATGCCATTCTGGATGGCGAAATTCCCAATGAAGAAGAGGCCGCGCTCGCGTTTACCCGCCAAAAAGGTCTGGAAATGGGGCTGCAGGCACGAAACTGAAAACTTTATCGGTTTTTTAGCAAGGCTACTTTGTATTTTTGCATCCAGCAAACATGATACAGCTCGCCTACATTCGTTCCAATGCCGATGAAGTAATCAAACGCCTTTCGCTCCGCGGTATAGATGCCGCCGAAACCGTTAAGGAAATTCTGGATACCGACAAAAAAGCCCGCGATTGCCGCTCCGAAATGGAGCAAAATCAGGCCCGTGGCAACCAGATTGCCCGTGAAATCGGGGAGCTGATGAAGTCGGGCAAAAGGGAAGAGGCCGAGCAGAAAAAAAGCGAAACCGCTGCCATCAAGGAAAGGCTGAAAACGCTGGAAACCGATGTGGAAACACTGGAAGCCCGTGTGAAAGAACTTATCATTTCTTTGCCCAATACACCCCATGAATCTGTGCCGCATGGCAAATCAGCCGATGATAACCACACTGTGCTTACCTGGGGTTCGGTACCCGCTTTGCCTGAAAACGCCCTTCCACACTGGGAGCTGGCCGCCAAGTATGATATCATCGATTTTGAACTGGGCGTAAAAATTGCCGGTGCCGGTTTTCCGGTATACAAAGGCAAAGGTGCCATTCTGCAGCGCGCACTCATTCAGTTTTTTCTGAACGAAGCCAATAAAGCCGGCTTCACGGAAATTCAGCCACCCATTGTGGTGAATGCTGACAGCGGTTTTGGCACCGGACAGCTGCCCGACAAGGAAGGACAGATGTATTACGCACCGCTGGATGATTTGTACCTCATTCCTACAGCTGAAGTGCCCATTACCAATATGTACCGAGATGTGATTCTGGAGGAAAGTGCTCTTCCCATAAAGAATGCGGGTTATACGCCTTGTTTTCGCCGTGAGGCAGGCAGTTATGGAGCCCACGTGCGTGGCCTGAACCGCCTGCACCAGTTTGATAAAGTGGAAATTGTGCAGATTGTGAAGCCTGAAAACAGCTATCAGGTGCTGGAAGATATGAGCGCTTATGTGCAAGGTTTGTTGCAGAAACTGGGACTTCACTACCGTGTGTTGCTGCTCTGCGGCGGCGATATGGGATTTGCATCGGCAAAAACCTATGATATGGAAGTGTGGAGCGCAGCCCAGAATCGATGGCTGGAGTGCAGTTCTGTGAGCAATTTTGAAACCTTCCAGACGCATCGCCTGAAATGCCGTTACCGCAATGCTGCCGGTAAAACCGAACAGGCCCATAGCCTGAATGGCAGTGCGCTCGCGCTTCCGCGTATTGTGGCAGCCTTGCTGGAAAATAACCAGACAGCCGATGGAATCCGCGTTCCTGAAGTGCTCGTCCCGTATACCGGATTTGATATCATCGCTTAATGCCGATTTATGGAACATTTAAAATATCCTATCGGTAAATTTGATTTAGAAAAAACGGATTATCAGCTGGAAGAACTGCTGGAATGCGTGCTTCAGATTCAAGCGCTGCCAAATGAACTGAGCAAATTGCTGAACGGAATCTCCGCAGAAAATGCGGAGAATACATACAGGCCCGGCGGCTGGAATGTACGTCAGATTATACACCACATAGCCGACTCCCACTTGAATGCCTGGGTTAGAACAAAGCTATTGCTCACCGAAGATAATCCCACTGTAAAGCCATATGATGAAAATGCATGGGCTGCGGGAAAGGATTACGGTTTTGCGTTTGAAGCTTCTTACCTCATGCTGGTGGGAATTCATCAACGCTGGAGTTTGCTGCTGTTGGAAACCTTAAAAACACCGGAACTGCTCTCGCGCACCTTCTTTCATCCTGAACACAACAAATCGTTTTCGCTTGCGCAACTGATTGCCATGTATGCATGGCATGGAAATACCCATTTGGCTCACATTCGCATTGCAATAGGCAAGTAGTTAATTACCAGTCTGAGAGCTGAAAATCAATCTGCCGTGTCTGGGGATTGGCATTTTTCACCTTGATGGTGATGATATCGCCCAAAGAATAGGTTTTACGGGTTCTGCGCCCCATGACTTTTCTCTCCGCTTCAAAATATTCATAGCGGTCGCCTTTTATATCACTAAGGCGAATCATGCCTTCGCAGTGATTTTCAATAATTTCGGCATAAATCCCCCACTCGGTCAGTCCGCTTACCACGGCTTCAAAATATTGTCCAACACGGGCTTCAAGGTATTCGGCCATTTTGTATTTGGTGCTGGCGCGTTCTGCCTCTGCAGCCTTTTGTTCCATATTGCTGCTGTGTTTGGCCATTTCTTCAATTTTATCAGCTGAAATAACTTCCTTGCGGCTGTGCAGGTAATGCTGCAGCAGGCGATGGGCAATCAAATCGGGATAGCGGCGTATGGGAGAGGTGAAGTGGGTATAATAATCAAATGCCAGTCCAAAATGGGTGCTTTTTTGCGATGTGTAAACCGCTTTGGCCATGGATCTTAGGGCCATTTGCTGCAATACATCCTGTTCGGGTTTCCCTTCAATGTCTTTCAGCAGTTTGTTCATGCTGGCCCTTAGGTTGGCTTCGGTGCTTAGGTCTATCCTGTAACCAAATAATTTGCAAAATTTGGAAAACTCGACCAGTCTGTCGGTAGGAGGCGCATCGTGGGTTCGGTAAATGTATGGCAGCTCAGGCTTTTGAAGGGTTTTGATATAGTGCGCCACTTCCCGGTTGGCCAGCAGCATAAATTCCTCAATGAGCTTGTGCGCTTCGAAGCGTTTTTTAACCATCACTTCAAGGGGCTTACCCTTGCTGTCCAGTTTGAATCTTATTTCATCGCTTTCAAACGATATGGCGCCTGCCTTGAATCGTTTGCGCTGAAAGGTTTCGGCCAGTGCATTGAGTTCGCCCAGTTCCCGGGCCCAGTCGCCCTCACCGGTTTTGATTCTTTCCTGCGCCTCTTCGTATGAGAAACGGCGGATGCTGTGAATGACGGTTTTCCCAAACCACCGCTCTTTCACTTCGCCCTGCCCATTCATAATGAAAACCGCCGAAAAGGCCAGCCTGTCTTCATTGGGTCGCAGACTGCAAAGGTTATTGCTCAGTTTTTCAGGCAACATGGGAATGGTGCGGTCTGCCAGATACACACTGGTTCCGCGATGCAGTGCTTCCTGATCTAACCGGCTGCCTTCGGTCACAAAATGACTCACATCGGCAATGTGGACCCCCAGTTCTATCAATCCGTTGTCGAGTTTGCGGTAGGAAATGGCATCGTCAAAATCTTTGGCATCCACAGGATCGATGGTGCAGGTAGGAATATTCCTGAAATCGCGCCTTTCCTTGAGAACAGCTGCGGGTATCTGCTCGCTGTAGCTTTCGGCTTCTTTCTCCACATCGGCAGGAAAGGAAACGGCAAATCCGAATTCAGCCACAATGGCGTGCATTTCGGCATCGTTGGTGCCCGGTTTGCCCAATATCTCCACCAATCTGCCCAGCGGATTCTGTTTTTTCTCCGGAAAATCAAATACTTCAACCACCGCCTTCATGCCATCCAGGTCTGAATCGACCCTGCCATCAATCTTGATGTCGGTTTTAAATGGAGCCTTGTCTGCAATCAGATAGCCATTTCCCTCAAATACATCCAGGTTGCCCGTATAGCGCCGCTTGCTGCGGCTCACAACCCGCAAAACCCTGCCTGTGGGCCGGTTGCCACGCCCGAGCACATCCACCTCCACGGTGTCTCCGGGCAAAGCGCGGTTCAGCCATTCTGCTGGCACATAAATATCAGCGGTATCCGGACCGGCATTTTCAGGCGTTACGAATCCGTCGCCGCTGCGCACAAATTCAATAATACCCCGTATTTGAAGTGCAGGATGCTTTACACGGAATTGTCCTTTGCTGGGCTGTTCGGCTTTGTTTAGGTGGGTAAGGCGGAGCAGTGCTTTATATACAAGGTCCGTGGTTAGCCTTGCCTCACGCGGGATGCGACTCAATATTCTGTTTGAATTCATTGTGCCTTTGGGGTTGTCCTCCAAAACAGCCAGCACCAGTTTTTCTGCGAATGATAATTTTTCCCCGCCCACCTCTACAAATATACTCATTCAAAAGGGTTTAATGAAAGGGAATGGGAACTTACACAAAGGATGATTTTGGTAAGGTGCATTATGCTTACTTTCGCGTTATGTCTTTGCGAAATATTTCTTACTTAGCGTCTGTTATTCCTGGCTTGCTTGCTATAGTGGGCAACGTAAAAGGCGGATACTGGACGCTGTCTGCAGCGGCCTTTGCACTGGTGATTCTCGGTTTGGTGGAATGGTTTGCCGGTAAAGACAGAAAAAACAACCATACTGAAAACCGCGATCCGTTTCCGGAGTTTATTTTATTTCTGCATGTAGCCGTGCAAACGGGCGTACTAATCACATTTTTCTTGGGTATTTATAATCAAACCCTGCAGGATGCATGGGTTTTCTGGGCCGCATTTTCAACCGGTGTTGCCGCGGGAATTGGTGGAATTGTCCCTGCGCATGAGCTTATCCACAAAGCCAATCCTGTAAAGCAGTTTTTGGGCAAGTATCTATTGATGAGTTGCGGAAATGTATATTTTTTCACTCATCACTTGCGTATCCACCATCGCTATGTAGCCACCGACCACGATTCTGCCACGGCCCGAAAAGGGGAGAGTCTGTACGCCTTTATGTGGCGCACCATTCCCGGTCAGTACCGCGAAGCCTGGCAATCCGAATCAGAGATGCTGGGTAAAAAAGGCAAAAGTGCTTTTTCCTTTGGCAATGTTCTGTGGGTTCAAACCCTTATACAGCTTGTGTTTTTAACCGTTGTATACCTTGTTCTTGGGCCTGTGGGACTGGCTGCGTGGCTGCTCTACGTGCTGGTGGCACATGTGCTGCTGGAATATGTGAATTATATAGAGCATTACGGTTTGTACCGCGAAAACGATGAACGTGTTTCGGAGCTGCACAGCTGGAACAGCGACAGCCGTGTGAGCCGCTATCTGCTGGTGGATTTGAGCCGCCATGCCGATCATCATTTTTACGCCAGCAAGCCTTACCATACGTTGCAAACCTTTGACAATGCTCCTGAACTGCCGGGCGGATATGCTGCATTGCTGGTCCCTGCACTGGTTCCGCCTCTGTGGAAAGCCCTGGTGCATCCGCGTTTGGCAGCGTGGGAAGAAAATCGCAAGGGGGCTTAAACCTGGGCGCGATTTTTGCGTCTAAAAGGGAAAGGCGCTTACGTTGAATCTCGAATCTCACTTTCAATCTATCCAAGAAGCAACCGATAACCAGTTGGTGCTGCTGTTTAGGAGGGAAGACCGTCGTGAGATAGCGTTTACCGAGATTATGAATCGCTACAGCCGGAAAGTGTATTTCCACGTAAGAAACATGCTGCCGAGCCATGAAGATGCCGATGATGCAGCCCAGAATACGTTTGTGAAGGTTTGGGGGAATCTGGAAAAATTTAAGGGTGACAGCCAGTTATACAGTTGGATTTACCGCATTGCCACCAACGAGGCCCTTACAATTTTGCGCAAGCAAAAACCCAATGTTTCGCTGGAGGATGTTTTGCCTGAAACCATGGTTTCATCACAGGGAGGTGCTGAAACACTGGAATCCATCAGTCTGAAACTCCGCGAAGCCATGTCAGCGCTGCCACTGAAGCAGAAAATGGTGTTTTATCTTAAGTATTTTGAAGAACTTTCCTACGACCAGATTTCCGAAATTACAGAAACTTCTGTAGGCGCCCTCAAAGCCTCATATTTTCACGCAGTGAAGAAAATTGAACAACATATCGAACGTAGTATTTAAACCTTTTATAAATTAAAACATCTTACCTACAATGAAACAGGAAAAACCCATAAAGCAGCCCTTTGAAGCACCAGAAAATTATTTCGTGGACTTCAATCCCAGGGTTATGCAGAAAATAGAGGCTGAAAAGCAGGTGAAATCGCGGGTTTCATTCATTTTCAGACGTTCTTATGCATATGCAGCGGCCGCAGCCGCGATTATTATATTGATTGGAATAGGCCTTTACAAGGGTATGAATACCACCGAAGATCCCGGCAAAATGATGGTTGAAACAGTGAAAGCAGAACCTAAATCCGATACCGTTTTGGCAAAAACCAACGTAACCCATGAAGATGCTGTCATACAGGAATGGGTTGAGAGTGCAGAAGAAAAACCGGTGGTTGCTGTCAATGAATCACAGAAAAGCAAAGAGGAATTAAGTGTTGAACAAGAACTGGAAGCCGAAGGCCTGATTGTGATGGATGTGGAAACCGCCTGGCTCGATGAAAACGAAATTTTACCATGAGACATATATTATTTTTATCGTTTTTAGTGAGTCTGGGAAGTGTGTTTGCCCAGCCGTCAGATTCAGCAAGAAAAGCCAAAGTGGAGGCTATGAAGAAGATTCGCAGGGAATTGTACGTGCAGAAATTATCGCTGAGCGATGAGCAGGCACAGAAGTTCTTTCCGGTAATGAATGAATTTGAACAAAAGCAACGTGAACTGAAGAAACCGTTTCGCGATAAGTGGGGAACCAAGAAGCCCGAGGAACTTTCTGATGCTGAAGCGGAAGTGTATCTCACCGAAGCTCATAAAATGAGGGAAGACGAGCTGAAACTGGCCAAAACATACGGCGATAAACTCAAACCGATTATCGGAGCTAAAAAGGTGCTGATGCTAAAGCGAGTGCAGCGCGAAGTGCAGGTTGAAATGGTACGTAAATTTCGTGAAATGCGCGGACAGGGAAGACCCGGTGGTCCCAAAGGCCCCGGCGGGCGCGGAGGTCATCGTCCCGGCGGCAAACACGGCCCGCCACCGCCTCCGCCCGATGATTATTGATTAACCAACAAAATGAATGTATCGCTTGTTTCTTTTGTGTGAAACCTGAAGTGATAATCGTAGGCGGCGGCATCTCAGGATTGTCCGCCGCCCGGCTTTTAAGCAGGAGAGGTGTCCCTTTTTTGTTGCTGGAATCTGAATTGCAGCCGGGGGGCAGGATTCAATCGGAAAATTACGATGGTTACATTCTGGACAAAGGTTTTCAGATTTTAAATACCGCTTACCCTGAATGGGAAAACCAACAGATTAACCTCAACGCGCTTTCCTTGAAATCGTTTGCCTCCGGTGCCAGAATTTTTCAGCATGGAAAGGTGCATACGCTGGCAGATCCCTTCAGGGAAGGGCTTGTAGCCATAGAAGCGTTCTTCTCAAAGTCGGTATCCATTAAAGATATGTTTTTGGTGCTTAAGCTCCAAAGACAATTGGAAAAATTGGGTCATCAGCAAATTTTCAGTTCAACGGAAATAACAACCCTGCAGTATTTGCAGGATTATGGCTTCAGCAAAACCTTTATAGAGACTTTTTTCAAACCTTTTTATGCCGGAATATTTCTGGAACCGGAATTGAATACCCCGGCTGCTATGTTTGCTTTTGTTTTCAAAGCCTTTGCAGAAGGAACGGCCGCATTGCCTGAAAAAGGCATGCAGCAATTGATAAAATTGATTTCATCGGAAATTAACCCTGATTGTATTCTAACATCAACACGGGTGAAACAGGTGCAGTCCGGATCGGTAACCCTGGAAGATGGTTCCGTGATTTCGGCACAGCATATCTGGATAACTTCGGGTTTATCTAAATTTCAAGGTGTTCAGCGAAATGCATGGAAAGGCAATCACAGCACTTCGGTATTGTATTTCTCCTCGGATATTGCCCCGAAATGGGGTAAATTCATAGGACTGAATGCCTCAGAAAACAGGCTGGTCAATCATTTCTGCATGCCATCTGCGGTCCAGCCGTCCTACAGTCCGGAAGGGAAGCATCTGTTAAGCGTGACCTTAAAGCCGGGTACCTCATACAGAGAAGGCATGGAAACGGAGGTGCAGGAAGAACTCAGGCAGATAAAAGCATTGGAACACCCAATAACTTTCCTCAAAGCCATTTCGGTGACCAATGCCTTGCCCAATTTAAGTTCCATGCGCTTTGAGCCGGAATTGATTCAGCTGCATGAAGGTGTGCTTGCCACCGGTGACTTTGCTGCATATCCTTCGGCCAATGCCGCCCTGCACGCAGGCCGCCTGCTCGTGGAAACCCTGTAAGTCAATTACGGAAAATCAGCGGCATACCCTTATTTTTGCCGTAATGTCTAAAGCTCGCCAGATCTTAGAGGCCAAACGCGCCGAATCACTGCAGGGTGGTGGTGAAAAACGCATCGCTTCTCAGCACGCCAAAGGAAAACTTACTGCCCGCGAACGTCTAAACCTGCTCCTTGATGAAGGCAGTTTCTGCGAAATCGGGGCTTTTGTTACCCACCGCAGCAAGGACTTTGGCATGGAAAGCCAGCAGTTTTTGGGCGATGGCGTAGTAACAGGCTATGGCAAGGTAAACGGTCGTCTGGTATATGTTTTCTCCCAGGATTTCACAGTTTTTGGCGGTTCGCTCTCCGAAACCCATGCCGAAAAAATCTGCAAGATCATGGATATGGCCATGGAAAACGGAGCCCCGGTAATTGGCCTCAACGACAGTGGTGGTGCGCGCATTCAGGAGGGGGTGGTTTCTCTGGGCGGCTACGCCGATATTTTTTACCGCAATGTAATGAGCAGCGGGGTAGTGCCACAAATCAGCGCCATCATGGGCCCTTGCGCCGGCGGCGCGGTGTATTCTCCCGCACTTACGGATTTTATCATGATGGTGGAAAATACCTCCTACATGTTTGTTACCGGTCCGAATGTGGTAAAAACCGTTACCAATGAGGATGTGAGCAGTGAACAGCTGGGCGGAGCCTCCGTTCATGGCAGCAAAAGCGGCGTAGCCCATTTTACAGCCGCCAATGAAGTGGAAGCGATACTCAATATTAAACAGTTGCTAAGCTATTTGCCCCAAAACTGCGAGGAGAAACCGGCAGCACTGAGTTACCATGCCGGCAATGAAACCCGCGATGGTCTTAAAGGAATTGTACCTGAAAACCCCAATCAGCCGTATGACATGCGCGAAGTGATTGAAAATATTGTGGATGAAGCCAGTTTCTTCGAGGTGCATAAAGCATATGCCGAAAATATTATCGTAGGATTTGCCCGCCTTGCAGGCAAGAGCATCGGCATTGTTGCCAACCAGCCTGCCCACTTGGCTGGTGTATTGGATGTGCACAGCAGCCAGAAAGGGGCTCGTTTTGTGCGTTTTTGCGATGCTTTCAATATTCCGTTGCTGGTGCTGGAAGATGTACCCGGTTTTCTGCCCGGTACAGACCAGGAGTGGAATGCCATCATTACCAATGGAGCCAAATTGTTGTATGCATTTAGCGAAGCAACGGTCCCCAGAATTACGGTTATAACGCGCAAAGCCTATGGTGGAGCCTACGACGTGATGAACAGCAAGCATATTGGCGCAGACATGAATTTTGCCTGGCCCACGGCAGAAATCGCCGTAATGGGTGCCAAAGGTGCTGCTGAGATTATTTTCAAAAAAGAAATCGATGTTTCCGTTGATTCTCAGCAGGCCTTGAAAGATAAAGAAGCCGAATATGCCGGTATTTTCGCCAATCCTTACCGCGCTGCCGAGCGCGGGTTTGTAGATGAGGTGATTTTCCCGGAAGAAACCCGGCACAGGCTTATCATGGCTTTTGAAATGCTGGAGAATAAGGTTCGCAACCTTCCACGCAAAAAACACGGAAACATACCTCTTTGATGAAATTTAAAATTCTCAGCATTGCCATTGCTTTATTGGGTGCCGGTAAGCTTTCGGGACAGGAATTTGCCAGGGCTGAAGTGGATTATTCGGCTTTTACCAAGGGTAAAACCTTTGTCAGTGGCGGTTATGGGCTGATAAATGCCAATTTCATACTGGCAAGAACCCTGGAGAAATCTTTGCTGAGCGGTTGGGATGAAGTAAATTTCTCAAAGGTTCCCAATATTTATGTAAAAGGGGAGTATGCGCTTTCCAACCACGTTGGTGTAGGATTAAATATTGCCACCGGCGGATTGATTGCACATGTGTTTTTAGACAGTCTAAATAACCAGAATTTGCGCATAGCCGGCGATCTTACCTACAAGAGCTGGAGTGCGCTTGCACGAATCAATTACCATGTTTTAAATGATGGTCAGTGGGATTTATATGTGGGGCTTGGTTTGGGGCTCAGAATGAATACAGTTAAGGTTACTTCAAATGATCCTTTGACAGATCGATGGAATTTTCCCGTAAAACTGGGAATAATCGAAAGGCAGATACCCAATTCCATTTCTTTTCCCTCCGTGGGAGCAGATCTTACGCTTGGATTGTCTTACAATGTAACCCCGGGTGTAGCCATATACTCAGAACTGGGGATGGCTAAGAGTGCTTTACAGGCGGGTTTAAGGGTAGGATTCTGATAAGAGTGCTATTCCGATTTTTCTTGTTTTTTTGCTAAAAATTGCATATATTCATAAAAAAATGGCCCTTTTTGGGTCTTTTTTGCCTGTTTTTTTGAATTTTGCCGTTTCTTTGCCTACTCAAAATTCTCAATATGGATTTAAAAGAAATTCAGGCTCTGATCAAATTTGTATCAACCGCCGGCGTAGATGAAGTTGAAATCAACCGCAAAGATTTTAAACTGGTTATCAAAAAGAACGCTGTTCAAGTAACAGCCGTTTCTCCTGTTGCTATACCTCAGCAGATTGCTGTACCCTCAGCAATGCCTGCACCTGCAGTTGCCGCCGCACCTGCAGCGCCTGCATCTAAAACCGATAATCTTATCACCATTAAATCGCCTATGGTTGGTACTTTCTACCGTTCCTCAAATCCCGACACACCTGCATTTGTGAATGTGGGCGATGAGGTTAAATCAGGAAAAGTAGTTTGTATCATTGAAGCCATGAAGCTGTTCAATGAGATTGAAAGCGAAGTAAGTGGCCGTATTGTAAAGGTTTTGGTTGAAAATGCCACACCGGTGGAATACGACCAGCCCTTGTTTCTGGTTGAGCCCGCATAACCTTCTGTAAAAACAGATTCTTATGTTTAAAAAAATCTTAATTGCCAACCGTGGCGAAATAGCCTTGCGTATTATTCGCACCTGTCGCGAGATGGGGATAAAAACGGTAGCGGTTTATTCCACAGCCGATAAGGAAAGCCTCCATGTTCGTTTTGCCGATGAGGCCGTTTGTATTGGTCCGCCTGCCAGCAAAGACAGCTACCTGAATATGCCCCGAATTCTGGCAGCAGCTGAAGTTACCAATGCAGACGCTATCCATCCAGGTTATGGATTTTTGAGTGAAAACTCGAAATTCAGCGCTCTGTGCCGGGATCACGGTATTAAATTCATCGGAGCTACCCCCGAACAGATCGACTCTATGGGGGATAAGTCCAATGCCAAAGACACCATGAAAAAGGCCGGTGTGCCTACCATTCCCGGCAGTGACGGCTTGTTGGAAAGCATAGAGCAGGGGATGAAAATTGCCAAGAAGATTGGTTATCCCGTTATCATTAAAGCTACAGCCGGTGGCGGAGGACGTGGCATGCGCATAGTATGGTCTGAAGATGAACTGGAAAACGCCTGGAATAGCGCCAAACAGGAGGCAGGAGCCGCGTTCGGAAACGACGGGCTCTACATGGAAAAATACATTGAGGAACCCCGCCATATCGAAATCCAGATTGCAGGAGACCAGTATGGTAAGGTTTGTCACCTCAGCGAGCGAGACTGTTCTATTCAGCGCCGCCACCAAAAACTGATTGAGGAAACCCCCAGTCCGTTTATGACACCTGAACTGCGCAAGAAGATGGGTAAGGCGGCCAAGGCAGCTGCCGAAATCATCAAATATGAAGGCGTAGGTACTGTGGAGTTTCTGGTGGATAAGCACCGCAATTTCTATTTCATGGAAATGAACACCCGTATTCAGGTGGAGCATCCCGTAACCGAGGAAGTAATTAATTACGACCTGGTGAAAGAGCAAATCCTCATTGCGGCGGGAGTGCCCATCAGCGGTAAGGATTATGAACCCACCAAATGCGCCATTGAGTGCAGGGTAAATGCGGAAGATATTTACAACAATTTCCGTCCCAGCCCCGGAACCATCACCTCCATGCACAAGCCTGGCGGCCATGGTACACGGGTAGATTCGCACATTTATGCAGGTTACAGCATTCCTCCGTTTTATGACAGCATGATTGCCAAACTGATTGTGTCTGCCCAAACCCGGGAAGAAGCAATTGTGAAGATGGAGCGTGCTTTAAGCGAATTCGTGATTGAGGGTGTAAAAACCACTATACCGCTGCACCAGCAGATTATGCAGAATGAAGATTTCCGGAAAGGAAACTTCACTACGGCTTTCATGAACTCATTCGAGATCAAGTAAAGTCCCCTTTATGTAGGGATAACCGGTAATATTCAGCGATCGGAATTCCATTGAAGACCACAGAATAACAGGGTGAAAGCAATTTTTATAATTGCGGTACTTTTTATTGCACTTCTTAAAAGCTATTGGTTTAGCCCTCAACGCACCACAATTCCCACCGCCGAAAACTTTACTGAAACTTTCGGTGCTGTGATTTTAGCAGCTTCTGCTCCGCTAAGCCCTTCGCGCTGAGATTCAATACTCTGAGTATCCATATAAAAACGTCCTGCAGCGATACTGTGCATGCCTGCCACATCTTTGGGAATCGAGAATTTTTCAAATCCCACAAACTGCTCCACGGTGTCATGCTTTAGCACATACCAGCATCCTTCGCCGGTGCACAAGCGGCTGATTTTTCCTTTTATTACAGCTTCTGATTGGCCACTGCTCTTAAATTCTTCCAAAGCTTCAACTATGGTTGTTGCTTTTGCAGTATCAAATTTCTCACCATAGGAAGTAACGTTGCTTTTGCTGCCGCAAGCAAACAAGCCCAATACAATCATGCTTAAAATTATCGGTTTCATATTGCAAATAAAACAAAGAAACTGCACTTATGGTTTTAATTGCCCAACGCCGGGAATGAAAGGATAAAGCAGGTAGCGGCTGCGCTGGTATTCAAACCGGTACAAATCTTCTTTCCATGAATCGCGTATTTTTTTTATAGAAGTTCCATTTAAAATGGCAGTGCGCAATTCGGTTCCTCCGGCCAGTTTATCAAAGAAAGGATTGAAGAATTTTTGTTTGTCAGGACATGCATTCAGCAGCATTTCATACCACTCAATGTACAGCTGCCGGCTACCGGTAATATAATTTCTTGCAAAATCCGTGAGAAGAAATCCACGGCAGGTATCACCCAGAAATGGCGGATTGACAGCTTTTCCGGGAATGTTTCTGGGCACAAACATGTAGTGCCCGTCTTTGAGCCAGGGTGCGCCAAAACACTCAAAAGGCTTATCTGTGCCCCGTCCCATACTCATTATAGTTCCTTCCATGAGGCCCAGCGTAGGGTAGAGCATGATACTTTCCTGGGTTGGTAAATTCGGTGAAGGCGGAACGGGCAGAATGTAAGCGGTGTTGTGGTCCCAGTTTTGAACCGGTATTACTGTTAAAAGACATGTGTCTGCAGTTCTTAACCATTTTTCGCCATTAATCATGCGAGCCAGTTCTCCCAATGTCATACCATGCACCAGCGGTATAGGGTGCAGGCCTACCATGCTTTCAAATCCGGGCTTTAGCACAGGGCCATCCATGTAGTGTCCGTTGGGATTGGGCCTGTCCAGAACCAGCAATGGTTTTCCATTTTCTGCGCAGGCCTGCATTACGTAATGCAAGGTGGTGAGATAGGTATAAAAACGAACTCCCACATCCTGAATGTCAAAAACCACCATATCAATTCCTTTCAGGTCTTTTTTGGTTGGTTTTACGTGTTTGCCATACAATGAAATAATGGGCAGTTTGGTTACAGGGTCTATGCCAGAAGCTACTTTTTCGCCATTGGCCGCATGTCCGCGAAACCCGTGTTCTGGCGCAAAAACTTTCTTCACCCTGATTTTTGAAGCCAGCAAGGTGTCTATGAGATGCCTGTTTCCCACTATAGAAGTCTGGTTGGCAACCACCGCAATGCGCTTCTTTTTGAGCAAAGGGAAGTACATATCGGTGCGATTAGCACCGGTAATTACAGGTTGTGAATTTGCGATAAAAGCAAATCCCAAGACAAAAACCATGAATGCAGTTAACCACTTTTGCTGTACTTTTGAGGCAGCAATGAACTGGCCTTTTTTTCTGGCGCGCCGCTTGTCTGCTTCCGGGCAGGGTTCCTTTTCCAGATCTATTGTGCGTTTGGCTATTGTGGCTGTAGGTCTCAGTTCTGCTGTAATGATCATTGCACTCTCTACGGTTTCAGGTTTTCAATCCGGTATCAAAAATAAGGTTATTGGCATAAACGGCGACCTTGTTATTGACGATATTTCCAACACCGAAGGCTCAGAACCCATTCCAATGGGAGAAAAGCTATTGGCATTTACACCGGATATACAGGCTGTGAAAGGGATACGGTCGGTTTCTGTATGTGCGGTCCGACCTTGTATTGTGAAGGGAGAAAGCGAGATTGAAGGCATGATTGCAAAAGGGGTTTCAGGTAGCTATGATTTTACGTTTTTAAAAAATCATCTTAAACGTGGCGTTGTTCCTGAGTTTTCGGAAGACACGGCAACAGCCATGATTTCAGAAATCACTGCAAACAGGCTTGGTTTGGATACAGGCATGTATATGCAGGCTATCTTTTTTAAGGAAGATAGCAGTGGTAACCGACGTCCGCGCGCCATCCGACCGCGTATTGTAGGAGTTTTTGCCACCGGGCTCGATGATTACGACAAGGTACATTTTATTACCCATATTGGTTTGGTGCGTAAGGTTTTACCGGCATCTGCCCGGTTCACCCAATGGGAACTGAGATTGCATGAAAATGTTTCAGCGACAGAAGCTGTTGACAAACTCAGCAGTAAACTGCCACCCGGAGTTTTTAATGTTCAGTCGGCGGAACGTTATAACCGTCAGATTTTCGACTGGCTGGCATTGCTGGATACCAATGTGGTTATCATTTTAAGCCTCATGTTGCTGGTGGCTGTTATTGGCATGTGTACCACATTGCTCATTCTCATCACCGAGCGAACGCACATGATCGGTACCCTGAAAGCCATTGGTGCAAAAGAGGCAGGTATTCGCAGTATTTTTCAGTATCAGGTGTTGTTTATCACAGGCTTCGGACTTTTACTGGGTAACGCTGTGGGGCTGGGCCTTTGCTGGCTGCAATATCACTATGGGTTTATTACCCTGAACACAGAAACCTATTATGTAAACAAGGTGCTGATAGAATTTAATCCCATGCACCTGGTTTTGGTAAATACAGGAACCATCTTTACATGCTGGCTGGTATTGTACCTGCCCTCAAGAGTAGTAGGGCGGTTAAGCCCCATCAAATCCATTAAGTTTCAGTAAAAATCGTTATGCGTCAATCTTGGCGTAGCGTGCATTGGCTTCAATAAACTCGCGGCGTGGCGGAACATCGTCACCCATGAGCATACTGAAAATGCGGTCGGCTTCAGCAGCGCTTTCAAGCGTCACACGCTTTAGCGTTCTGCGCGCAGGATCCATGGTGGTTTCCCAAAGCTGCTCAGCATTCATTTCACCAAGACCTTTGTAGCGCTGCACATTTACACTGTCTTCCTTGCCTTCGCCGGCCAGCAATTTAATCTGGCTGTCACGTTCCTGATCATTCCAGGCGTATGCGCTTTTGGTGCCTTTTTTAACCAGGTAAAGCGGGGGAGTAGCGATGTATAGATAGCCGTTTTCCACCAGTTTTTTCATGTAGCGGAAGAAAAGCGTAAGTATCAGCGTACGAATGTGTGATCCATCCACGTCAGCATCTGTCATGATTACCACCTTATGGTAGCGCAGGTTGTCGAGAATCAGTTCTTTATCACCCTCCTCGTTGGTACCAATATGAACACCTAAGGCAGTAAACATATTGCGAACCTCTTCATTTTCATAAATTTTGTGCTCAAGCGCTTTTTCAACGTTCAGGATTTTACCACGCAGTGGCAGAATGGCCTGGAATTCCCGGTCACGGCCCTGCTTCGCGGTTCCACCGGCCGAATCTCCTTCCACCAGGAATATTTCGCAAATAGCAGGGTCAGTTTTGGAGCAATCGCTAAGCTTTCCGGGTAGTCCCATGCCACTCATGGCGCCCTTGCGCTGAACCATTTCACGTGCTTTACGGGCCGCTGCGCGGGCTTGCGCCGCAAGAATCACTTTGTCTACAATCACCTTGGCTTCCTTGGGATTTTCCTGCAGGTAATTATCCAGCATTTCACCAACGGTGGTATCCACGGCCCCCATAACCTCGTTGTTTCCCAGTTTGGTCTTGGTCTGCCCTTCAAACTGAGGTTCCGCAACTTTTACGCTGATTACACCGGTTAGCCCTTCACGGAAGTCATCACCGCTGATCTCCACTTTCACTTTTTCCAGCAACTTCTGCTTTTCAGCATAGCTTTTCAGCGTGCGGGTAAGCGCCCTGCGGAAACCGGCTACGTGTGTGCCACCTTCTATGGTATTGATATTGTTTACGTAGGAATGCAGGTTTTCGGCATAGCCGGTATTGTACTGAAATGCAATCTCCACGGGAATTCCGTACTTGTCGCTTTCGCAGTAAACCGGTTCAGGAATGAGTTTTTCGCGTGTACCGTCTATGAAACCTACAAATTCTTTCAAGCCGCCTTCACTGAAAAAAGTCTCTGTATGAAAATTTCCCTCTTCGTCTTTGTTGCGCTCATCGGTCAGCACCAGGCGAATGCCTTTGTTTAGATAGGCCAGTTCTCTCAGACGGTTTTGTAGGGTATCAAACTGATATTCAGTCACCTGAAAGATGGTATCATCCGGGGTGAAGGTAACTTCGGTACCGCGCTGGTCGGATTCCCCCACTACTTTTACATCATAGAGCGGTTTTCCTATCTGATATTCCTGCTGGAATATTTTTCCTTCGCGGAATACACGCACTTTCAGGTGTTTGGAAAGCGCGTTAACGCAACTCACACCTACGCCGTGCAAACCACCGGAAACCTTATACGTGTCCTTATCAAATTTGCCGCCTGCGTGCAGTACGGTCATAACCACTTCAAGCGCACTTTTCTTCTCTTTCTGGTGCATATCGGTGGGAATACCACGTCCGTCATCCAATACACGAATGCTGTTATCTTCCAGGATACTTACATAAATATTTCTGCAGTGACCGGCCAATGCCTCGTCAATACTGTTGTCTACTACTTCATATACCAGATGGTGCAGGCCTTTGGGGCCAATGTCTCCGATGTACATGGCGGGGCGCTTACGCACTGCCTCTAATCCTTCAAGAACGGTAATGTTGTCTGCACCGTAATTCCCACTATTTTGATTGCTCATTGCTTAACGTAAAAGGTCGTTTTTTAATTGTTTGTAAAAATACAACCTAAACAGGGGAGGTGCTTGCCTCTTAAATGCCTAATTTTCCACAATTTGAACACTTTTAAGGCAGTTTTACTGCTAAATACATCAAACGGATAGTTTGCCTGGCAAAAAAGGGATTTTATCCCAAATTAGAAGATTCTGCCGATTACACCTGCCAATTCGAGGTAACGGGCAGCGCTGTGAACCTGTTTTTGTCTGTAATCATTCAGTTTTATGCGGGTTTCAATCCAGCGGGTTTCCCGCATGTTTACCATGAAAACAGTGGCATCACCGGCAATAAAACGGGTTTTTTCGTTTTCGTACAATTGTTTGTACTGTCCGCTTACAATGGCATAATCGCGGCTTAGCGAGGCATAGGTAAGTGCTTCTTGATACAGTCCATCCACCTTTTGTTCGGTTTCACGGACTTTCTGTTTGAGTTTAAATCCGGATTCCTGCCATGCCAGTCTGGAAAGTTCAAATTCCCCACGTTCTTTTCTTAAAAACAATGAGCTGCTGAAACCAAGACCAAATGTGGAATTCATGCCCATGGAACTACCTGCCGGAAATTCAAAATATCCCGGACTCAATGCCCTGTACTTCAGGTTGATTTCAGGCAACATGGCCTGTCTTTTTAGGCGCATTTCCAGCTGGTTTTTCTGCACGTACAAATCCATCACTTTCAGTGCCGGTTGCAGGTTCTGAATTCCGGCGGTTACCAGTGTATTTGGAAATGACTGCAGCATGCTGTCCAGAAATTCCATACCGGTATAATCCGGGATGGTTCCGGCTTTGATATACACCGGTTGCTCCGATTCATTCCAAAGATGAGCGGAAAGCATCAGGCGACTTTTGATTTCCCTGATGCCTGCATCCCTAAACATCAAGCTGAAAATACCCAGTTGCGCGGCAGTCTCTATGGTATCGGCGGCAGATTTACCACCGGCCTGAAATTCGGATCGTATGGCATTCATCCGCTCGGTAAGGAGCGAAACGGCCTGGCGGCATATCTCTTTTTCCTGCCAGGAAAAATACCAGTCGGCATAATCCTGTATCACCTGTTGCGCCAGTTCGTTCAATAATTGTGCGCGCATGGCTTCGGATTGCTCCCTAAAAAGCTGCGCCTGTCTTACCCCGGTTCTGCGGGCATCGGTAACCAGGTTTCGCAAAAGCGGTACATCAACTCCTGCGTAGGATAACCCGTTTGAAGGTGTCTTTAAATCCGGACTTAAATATACGCCGCTGTTGTTTTCGTAGCCTGCCTTCAAATCCAGCCCTAACCAGGTAGGAACACTGATTCCGGCTGCAGTTTCTGTATAGTAATTTTCAGATTTGAAGGTTTTTTCCCGTTGTTCAAAAAAAATCTTGGGATCAAACCCGCCACGTGCATAGCGCAAATAGGATTCGCCCTGTTTTGGCAGTAGTTCTGCCTGCTTCAGGGTTGGGTGATACGCTTTTATCTGTTTTAGAATCAATCCCAGGTTAATGGATGCGCTATCCCGGGAAACCAAATGAGTAAAACTGCCGGTCAGAAGGAGTATTGTGACAAAAATCCTCATTTTTTTGGTTTGGTTGGGCCGGTTTCGGCTTTGTAATAGTCAGGAGGGAATCCATTCAGCTGTCTCCAGATTTCATACCACACACGAACCCGATTCAATAAAAGGTATCCATTGGATCCGGTTCCAACGCGCAGCTGAGATGGCCACTGTTTACCACCAGCCTCCGGTGCCACAAGGAGTCGGTATTTGCCATTTACCGAAGGGATGTTGTCAATAGCAAAAACACGCCCGGGAAAAGTACCATAAGTATAATTAGGCCAGCCTGAAAATACAATCGTCGGCCAACCATCAAACACGAAGTTTACATGCTGACCCTTTTTAACCAAGGGCATATCCATGGGATCAACATACATTTCTACCGCAAGGTGCACGGAAGACGGCATAACAGTACAAATGGCCTGACCCTCTTTTACAGTTTCTCCTATTCCACTAGCCAACGTCTTAGTAACATAACCGTCCTGCGGTGCAAGAATGATGTAAAAACCACTGCGTATGCTGTAGTTACTGAATTGGTTTCGTAATTTACTAACCTCTGCTTCGGTCTCCATTTGATTGCTTATGGCGCTGAATCTTTCACTTTCAGCTTTTGCCATTTTTTCACCGTATTCAGCTGTGACGTTCCGAAGTTCAAATTTTGCGTTTTCCAGCGATGCTTTTGCTGCTACAAGCTTGTTTTCAGCAGAAATACGTTTTGCAAGACTTTCCTGCCATTTAACCCGCCTGTTTTCAACGTCAAGCGGGCTTTTAATTCCTTTCTTCTCCAAAGCACTGTCTCGTTGAAACTGCTGACGGGCAATTCTTTCACCGGTTTTGGCAGCTTCTACTTCCGCAGCTTCGCTGTTTACTTTCATCTGCTCCTGTTCTACTTTGTTTTTCGCCTGCCTTAATTTGAAATCCTGATTGATTTCTAGTTGGGTTATCTGACGGTTAATGGCGTCAATCTTAGAACTGTAGCTGGTAATGCTGTTTTCCTTTGCTCTGATCTGCGTCTCAGTTTGCTCAAGCAACTTTGGATCCAGGTAGCTCTCCTTTACTTCGCTGATGCGAACAATGGTGTCACCTTTTCTTACATAATCCCCTTCAATTACATGCCATTTTTCAATTCTTCCTCCAATGATAGTTTGAATTTCCTGAGGTCGCTGATTAGGCAACAGTGTGGTTACAATGCCCTTTGTTTGTATATTCTGTGTCCATGGCAGAAACATGAAAAGAACAAACAGCAGCGATAGCCAGATTAGTACTTTGCTCATCCGTCTTTGCGTCCAGGGACTCTCTGTCAGCAATAATTCACTCTGGTAAGTTCCGTTTTTTTCTTTCATTAATGCCATGTGATATCCTGAATTAACTGTGGAACATTGTTAGCTGTTATTTTGCCAAGCTCAGTAAAGCCGTTTTCATCCAAAAATAAACAGGAATCTGCTTGTGACAAAACAGGTATCTGATTGCTGATAAAAATGACGGTGGAGTTTATGTTTCTAATGTGACTCCAAATTGCTTCAAGTTCTTTTTTGGTGAATGCACTCCACACATCATCAATCAAAACAAGCGGGGGAGTATGATACAACGCTCGAGCCAGTGGTATTTTTCGCGCAATATTGTTAGGTATGCCGCTTTCAGACTCAAATTCATAGTTAAAACCTCCGGGAAGCGAAGAAACAAAAGTGTGTAAGTTGAGTGCTTTGCTAAGGTTGGTAAGTTCCGTCAAATCTGGCTCATTTCCGAGCACAATGTTCTGCGCAAGTGTACCTTCAAAGATGTGGCTTCCCTGAAGACAGATACCGGTAATGCTGCCAAGTCCCTTTCCTGATATGTTTTCAACAGGAACGTTATTCAGCTGCGAAGCGAACTCGGTTTCCATGTCGCCAATAATGGTTTTTAGTATTCGGGTTCTTCCGGTACCTGGCATTCCGCATATCCCAACTTTCTGGCCGGCTTTAATCACAGCAACAGGTTTACCGCTTTTCCGATCTACCAGAGTAACCGAGGGCGCTTCTGAAATTATATTGGTTTTAGGGGTGTGTTCAGTTCGGTCGTCTATACTCACATCGGTAACGGAGCCCAATTTTTCAAGGGCTATCCCGGCATCATAAACAGATTCTACCGAAATGACAAGTTTTCCCACCGCATCAACCAGCGAAATAATCAAGATTTCTGAAGCCAGAAACTGCCCAAGACTTATGTCTTCCCGAACCAGTAAAAAGCTTCCAAGAAAGAGCATGGCCATGGTCAAAATAACTTTCATGCCTATAGCTATGGCTGCCTGATTGTATAAAACTCGGAAATGAGCCTGTCGGCTGTTTACATACCCTTTTAGATATTCGTCTGTTTTCTTCAGATGGAAATTTTGTTCCTGTTTGAGGTTAAAGGTTACCCTGTTCTGTGCAATTTCGGTAAGCCAAAAAGCAGTTTTAAATTTGTAGTTACTTTCAGCACGAGCAGATTGTACTCCTCTGTTGTAGGTAGCTCTCAAAACAATGGCAACCAAAATGAGCAATGTAAAGCCAAATAGAAGAAATGCAGGGTGATAGATTGCCAGCAGGATAACGCCAAATAAGATCTCAAGCAGGGAAGTGGTAAAGCTGAGAAGAATTTTACTAAAACTTTTTTGAACGGTGATAATGTCCAGAAATTTTTCAGACAGCTCCAGAAGACTGTTGTATTTCTTGAGCAGTTTGGTGGCAGATGCGAGTTTTTGAGAGAAATCGAAGGCAGTGCGAACAAATAATTTACTCTGTATCGATTCTAAAATACTCAACTGTGCGAGTCCAGTGAGGCCGGAAAGTAAAATGGCCAGAGTGATGAGTACTATCAGGATAAACCAGCTGCTACTAAGTTTTCCTGCCAGAACCAAACCGATGATGGCCTGAATCCCTAAAGGCACAATCAGGCTGATGGCACCAGCCAGAACGGCATATATGTATAGAAACCGAATGTTTCTTTTTTCAGTTCCCACAAGGCTCCAGATTCTCTTAAACGGGCTGAGGGTCTCGGGGTATGATTTCATTGTCTGTTATATTCTTGCAAAATAAGTTGTTTTGGGGCTGTTTTGTTTTATCTGTTGATAATCAAAAAAAATTCCATTATTGATAGATTGCTATTTATATGGAAAAAAGTGATATTTCAAAGTGTTTATTTCCCCCGGCCCTGAATCATGATCATGGCAGTGTAAATCATGATTTTTATGTCAAGTCCAAGACTCATGTTTTCCAGGTAAAGAATATCGTATTTCATACGCTCCACCATCTGTTCAACATTTTCGGCATAACCAAATTTAACCTGTCCCCAGCTGGTTATACCCGGTTTTATGCGGTGAAGTCTAACATAGTAAGGCGCCTTTTTTACAATCTGCTCAATGAAAAATCTCCTTTCCGGCCTGGGTCCTACGATGCTCATTTCTCCCATTAGCACGTTTATAAACTGAGGTAATTCATCAAGCCTCGATTTTCTGAGAAATGAGCCAACCCGTGTTCTTCTGGGGTCTTTTTCACTGCTAAGCTGTGGCCCGTTGCTTTCAGCATCCGTGCGCATACTTCTGAATTTGAAAATCTGAAATGTTTTTCCCTTAAATCCAATTCTTTCCTGTCTGAAGAAAACAGGACCTGCACTGTCTAATTTAATTGCTATGCCGATCAGTAAAAAAACAGGCAGTCCCACTAACAATGCCAGCAAACTAATCGAGATGTCAAAAAACCGTTTTGCCGTTTTCTGCCATTGTGGCATTACCTCAAAATCAACCTCCACCAGCATCGCTCCCAATATGTTGTTCATTTTGACCATTCCCAAAACCATACCGTAGCTGTCAGGAAGGATTTTTAAATGTACTTTCTCATTTTGTATCTGATCGACAAGGCCCGGAACCCAATCGTGTTCTTCGTCATCAAGACATATAATAACATCTTCAATACGATATTCCTCAATGACAGCTGAGATTTCATCTTTGGTGCCCAGGCAGGGGAGGTTGCCCATGTTGGAGCGGGTATGGTCTTTCCCGCTGATATATCCCTGAATAAAAAATCCTTCAGATTTTCTGGCAATAGAAAGTTCATGAAACAACTTCTCTGCATTGTTGCCATTTCCCACCAGCAGTGTTCGGTATCCCCACTTTCGATGCTGTATCAAATAAATGGTTCTGCTTACCACGACCAGCCTGAGCATTAATGTTATACCAGTATGCAGTGAAAAATAAACCAGCAGAGACTTGTAATAATCCCGGTAATTGCCAACACTGTCGTCCAAAATAAGCAAAAAGAATATGATAAGGCTTCCTACAATCCCTGAAATGAAGGTCCTTTCCACTTCACGCAGGCGACTTCGTCTGAAAATATTTTTGTAGTAACCGCTGCCTGCATAAATCAGCAGCCACATGGCAGGAATAGCCAGTAAACCTACATACAGCTTCAAATCATTATTTACCGGGATATCATAACCATGCTTACCTGCTTCCACAATGTGCTTTCTGTAAAGAAAAAAGAGAAGCCAGGCTGAACCTGCTGATATTAAATCGGTGATGACATGCAGTACGATTTGGAATCTGCGGTTCATTTTGGATAGCTGAATCTTATATTGTCAATAAAAATTTCCTGAGCGGTTTTCAGCTCTGCAGGTTTCATAGGGCTTATCATTAGCTGTATCTCTGTATCGCCGGGCTGGTTGTAAAGCTCATAGATAAGGTTAATGTAAAAACGTTTCCAGGTATTTCCGGTCTCAAAAATGTAAACGTAGGGAAGATAGAGTTTTCCTGAACTGTTTTTGCGAATCATGGCCATTTGAACAGGAACCGGAGTCTTTATGTCAAATTCAAACATGATATCTGTTCCCAAAAACGGAAGATTACCGAAATATTTAAAAGAGGCCATGTCGATGACTTTGGCCGTGTCTGCTGCCGCCATCACAACCTTCATGCATCGTGTGTTGCCCAAATATCGGCCTTTTAGAGAAAACGGCTCTGTAACGATATAAGAAGTGTCGCCGGTTCCCGAAAATAATCGTATGAGACTGCTGTTGTTGTCCTCAAAATCTTCCAGCCAGGGAAACTCTACGTTGTTTTTATAGGTCAGCCTAATGTTTCCGGCATGGGTTATTTTACCTTCCTCTAAATCGATGAATGTATCGGTTCTGTTGAACAGCCTGTGAATTACGTGCTGATTTTGAGCTCCATTCAGACGCACCGAAGGAATGATGGAGAGTTTTCGTCTGCCGGAAAAAAGAACTGGTATGGTAGAGGGAATCTCAAACAGGCCTATAAACTGCTCATCCACGTACACATTTACTGCCGAAATTTCATGAATATTGTTTCCCTGAGCCAATGTGGTGCTAACGCTGACCGAGTCAATCCTGATATATGACGGTATTGTTTCTGACTCACGGTCACACCCCGATAAAAGAGTAAACATGAGAGTTAGCGCCGGCAATAAAATTCGGAGGCCCATGCTGCGAAAATACAACACTCTTGTCCGCAACTCAAAAGTTATTTGGGATACACCTACACTTCGTGATACCGTCTTTGAACCTTTTCGGTAATCAATGTAGCCAGTCTGTTCACTTCCAGCATGTTTTCCAGTGATGAGAGAGGAGTAAGACCTTTGGAAATGTTTTCTTCAAAATTTCTGAATTCCATTTTCCAGGCATCAAAAGGAATAACAGGCCGCTGAATGAGCGTTAGCTCCTGCTGCTGCTGGGCTTCCGTTTCTTCTAGAAAAGTAAGCTGATCTTTGTTTTCCGTCTGCCTGTATTCATTGAGTGTGTTTTCTGTAAAATCCAGCGAAAACAATTTGTCCTGCTGGTAAATCTTTAAACGGTGTGTTCCGGGTTCTATAGCCCGTCCTGCGGAAATATGGCAAACTGAGTCGTTATCAAATTCAATGTGAATATTGAGTAAATCCGGGTTTTTACCGAATAAAAACAGTGGTCGTGCCGATACGTCCCTGATTCCACACTGGGCAGTTCTGATCACCAGATCAAGATCCTGGGCAAGTTCTTTAAAAAGCCAGGTTTCAAAACCACCGGGAGCAGGGGGTCTGCACTCCTTTTCCAATTTAATGAAACGTGGCTTTCGCACAAACTGGGATGCTGTTGTATACAGTGGTTTATTATATAATGTGTTGGCTATATGGAAACAATTGCCACTTTCTGCGTGCAAACGCATGAGCTGTTCGGTGAATCCAATGTTGTTGATTAAAAATCCATCAAGCAGAATATGTTTGCCAAGTCGTGTAAGATTTTCAATCATGGCAGTGTCTATGTGTCTCACATGCCTGTCGATGATGAAGACGTCCGCCTGGTCGGCCAACTCAAATACATAAAGCAGGTTCCCCGCAGAATCCGCATTCATATCATGGTCGGGATCATAATATCCGCTGAATTGAAAGACCATGCTGTCTTGCAGCAGATGAGCAAAAATTTCAGCTTTACGTTGTGTACCTAGAATGACAGTTTTCAGTTTCATGCAAATTTTTGGAGACGCCTCTCTTATTTTTGTAACCTGCAGCAAATTTGCAGGACATTAATAAAATTATTTTTTTCGGTTTCTCACACATGTTCACAACCCCACCCATATCTGAAAGTCCTGTAATGGCGGGCAGGCGAAATCAGCTCGTAGCCGAGCTAAGGCAGAAAGGCATTGTCGATGAGCAGGTTCTGCAGGCGATTGGACGTGTGCCCAGGCAACTGTTTTTCCCGAAAGATTTTGAACAATTCGTATACCGTGACGCACCGTTTCCTATTGGTCACGGACAAACCATTTCACAGCCCTACACTGTTGCTTTTCAAAGTCAGTTGCTGCAAATAAAGTCCGGCGAAAAAGTGCTGGAAATCGGTACAGGCAGTGGTTATCAGGCTGCTGTGCTGTCGGCGATGGGCGCGCATGTTTTTACCATTGAAACCGTGCTTCCTTTGCTGAAAGAAGCACTCAAAGTGCTTAAAATTTTGGACAACCAGATTCAGTGTTTTCATGGAGACGGAACGCTGGGTCTTCCTGCTTCTGCTCCCTATGATGCCATTATTGTAACGGCAGGTGCTCCGGAAGTTCCCAAAAACCTCATAGATCAGTTGAAAGTTGGTGGCAAGCTCGTTATTCCTATTGGTGATAAGCCTGATTCTCAAACCATGTATCGTTTAACCAAAAATAGCGATGGTTCGGTAAACAAAGAATCTTTTGGCCCTTTCCGTTTTGTGCCGTTGAAGGGCAAAGAGGGCTGGAATTGAAGCTTTAACGGTTCATCAGATCCTCAATCTCTTCTGCTTCAATTGGCAATCCTGCCATAAAGTCATGAATGCCGTCGGCTTTTAGAAGTACATCATTCTCAATCCTAACGCCAATTCCTTCCTCAGGAACATAAATTCCGGGCTCAATGGTAAGCACATTTCCTACCTGCAGTTCTTCAAAACGGTGCATGGTATCGTGCACATCCAGGCCAAGGTGGTGGCTTGTGCCGTGCATAAAGTAACGTGCAAATGCGCGCTTGTCTTTTTTAACATCTTCCATACTTAACAAGCCGAGATTGACCAGTTGTTCTGTCATCACTTCGCAAACTTCTTGGTGGTATTCTGGTAGTTTTTTTCCGGGCTTGAGAAGGCCTGCAGCTGCCCTGTGAACGTGAAGCACTGCATTGTAAATGGCTTTTTGTCTGGGTGAAAACTTTCCGCTTACCGGCAGGCACCTTGTTAGGTCACCATTGTAGTTGGCATATTCAGCCCCGAAATCCAGCAGCAGCAAATCTCCGTCTTTGCATATTTTGTTGTTCTCAATGTAGTGCAGTACGCAAGCGCTGGAACCGCTTCCAATAATGGGGTCGAAGGCAAAGCCTGAGGAACGGCGCCGGATAAATTCATGTATCAGTTCAGCTTCAATCTCATACTCCCATACACCTGGCTTAACGAATGTGAGCAAACGCTCAAAGCCTGCACGGGTAATGTTTACTGCTTCTGTGATTAGGTCTATTTCTTCCTGTTCTTTTACCATACGGCACTGTGCCAAAATGGGGGCACTACGGGCAATTTTGTGAGCAGGGTAGCGGTACTTGATTTCATGCGCAAACCGAAACTGATTTGCAGGCACTGTATCTACAGAACGGTCGTTTTCATTGAGATTAAGATAGATTGTTTCTGCCAGTAAAAAAGCCGCATGAATGGTTTTTTTGAAATCATGATACCAGAAAACCCTTTCTATCCCGCTGACTGCGGAAGCTTCTGCCGGCATAAGCCTTGCACCATCCCAAACTGCAATTTGTTCGGATGTCTCTTTAATGAAAAGCATCTCTTTAAACAGCGGATTTGGACTGTCAGGGAACAATACCAGAATGGTGTCCTCCTGATCGATTCCCGTGAGGTAAAATAAATCGGAGTTTTGCTTGAATTTATAGTATGCATCTCCATTTTTCGGCACTTCATCATTGCTGTGAAAAACAGCGATGGAGCCGGGTTTCATCGATGCGGTGAATTTTTTCCTGTTCTTGATAAATAGCGATGAAGGAATAGAGTTGTATTTCATGATATTGTTAGCAAAAATAGCTCTTTTGCATCAATATGCCTGCCTTAATTTGCACTTGAAAACTTGTTAATATTCTACAAAAAATATTTTAAGCTGCTGCGTTCAGTTATCGATTTGGTCAATACTTTGGTTGAATAATAAAAAATTCATAATTTTGAGGCAACGATGGGTTGTGTTGTATTGTCAATCACAACATCAATCCTTTAAGATTGAATCGCTTATGATGAGAAAAATACTGTTTGCTATGGCCCTGTTCATGGGTCTTTCCGACAATTTGAATGCTACCCACATGATGGGTGCAGATGTTTCCTATCGTTGTTTAGGCAACGGAAGGTACCGCATTATTGCCAAGGTTTACCGGGATTGCAAGGGGATTAGCTTCAACAGCCCATCCTTTCAGGCTTTTGCCGGTCTGAACGGCGGGAATACCTGTGGCAGTGTTGGGTTATCAATCAGCCGCACAGGAATCCGCGATGTTACGCCCCGCTGTTCAACCGCCGCTCAGCCCTGTAATCCGCAAAATACAAATTTTACAGGTCAGGGTGTTGAGGAGCATACTTTCGAAACTACTGTAGATTTTAACGTCGCTCCGCTAAGGAATTTCCGAAATAATCCCAATTGCTGCGAAGTTACTTTTGCTATAGGTCAGTGCTGCCGAAATGATCAGATTACGACTCTCAACGGTCCTGGTGGAACGGACTTTTGGGCGACTTGTATGATTAACATATGTAACATTCCTAAGACTACAAATAAATGTAATTCAAGCCCGATTCTTTCCAATCAGCCTGTGGGTTACCTGTGTTGCAACCAGACATATTACTTCAATAACGGGGCCATTGATACCATCGATTTTGACTCGCTGTCATACAAGTTAATAAACGGAATTAATACACTGCCCAATAACAGTGTAAGTTACAAAAATCCTTTTACGTTCAGGTTCCCAATGACGCCTTTCTGCATTCCTATCGGAAGCGTTAGTTGCACGCCCAATCCAAATACCAATCCGCCCCGAGGATTCTTCTTCGATGAAGGTACAGGTGATATAGTGTTTACGCCTACCAAGTGTGATGAAATAGGAGTAGTGGTTATTGAGATATCGGAATTTCGAAGAGATAGTGCCACCGGAGTCTGGCTCAACATTGGTCGAACGCGACGGGATATGCAATTAATTGTTCTCGCCGATTGCGGATACAACAATGCCCCAAAACTTTTAGGCCCCACCAGTGTGAAAGTCTGCGAAGGTGACCGTATTTGCTTCAAGATTGACGGCAAGGACGAGACCTTTGTGCCTAACCAGACCATTCCGGATACTGTGCAGATGAAATGGAACCGCGGTATTCCCGGAGCTACCTTTACCATATTAAATCCTACAGCCAGAGAGAAGACAGCAGAGTTTTGCTGGCAGACCAAAATAGGACAGGCCAGTGAAGTTTCCTATTCATTTACTGTTACCGCTACTGATGATCATTGCCCAAGACCTTCAACAGCTGTCCGCGGTTTCAAGGTAAAAGTAAATCCCCGTGCTTTCAGCACCCGTAAATATACTATTTTAAAATGCGGCCGCTTTGCCTGGGATGCCAATGTGCCCCCCGGATTCAAGGGTATTCCTACCTATCGCTGGAGTCTTCGCGACAGCAACGGGTCCAAGGAACTGCTGTTCTCCACCAAAAAGACAGATACACTAACCTACAAGCGCGGTGGTAAGTACATTATGGTTCACACGGTAAACAACCCTGACAACTGTCCGACGATATACCGTGATACGATTATTGTACCCAACCCGCCAACAGCCGTGCTGGCGACCAAGGATACGTTTGCGTGTTTTAACAGCTCCATCAGCCTTCAGCCAAACATATTGTTTGCAAAAGCGCCATACCGTTACCGCTGGACACGCCCGATTACCCATATTTCTGGGGATACGAACAGCATGCTGACGATTCCGAAAATCGTTAGTGATTCAACGCTGGTGGTTCGGATTACCGATGGAGACGGCTGCCGTTTCTTCGATACGGTAACTGTGTTTAAGAAGTCGTTGCCGGTGGTAAGCCTGGGCCCTGACAAGCGGATATGTACGTATGACAGCATGAAGTTTGATGCGGGTCATTCTGATACGGTATTCTATAGCTGGAACAGCGGTGACACAACCCGCGAGATCACCAAGCATGTGAAAGGGTTGTATATCGTAACGATCACAGACACCACCTGGTTATGCCAGCAAAAGGATACGGTAGAGTTGTTTGTGAACGATACGGTGGTGAGCATAGCGGGAGCGGATAAGGAGATATGCCATCAGGATACGATGCTGCTGGCAGCACAGCACCGCCCGCCAAGTATTTCGGCAAACTACCGCTGGACAAACATAACCACCAGTACCCTGCTTGGCACAAGCTTCTCGTACAAGGTATCTCCGCGTAACCCCACCTCACCCGGCGGCACGCCTGCGTTCTTCAACTACGAGTTGTTTACAAGGGTAACGCAGGGAGGCGTGACGTGTGAGGATTATGATACGGTTCGGGTGCGTGTGAATGTACTTCCCCGCGTGTGGTGGGATCCGAAGCCACTGAAGAGCCAGTGTCACGCATTCGGCGATATACCGCTGTATCCGTTTGTAAATCCGAAGGCGGGCAACAACATCAGTGTATGGGCAGGAACGCGCAGGGTTCGCAACAACATGGTAGACAGCCTTGCTCCGAACCAGTTCGTATACCGCACCACGCGATTAAATAACAGCACCCTTCAGAACGGGGTATTCCGTCAGGACAGGGTATACCTTCGATTCCGCGATACCAATGGATGTGTCAACATAGACAGTACAACCCAGCGTATCAATGGTACGCCTGTGGTTCAGTTGCAGAAGCGCACCTACTGCCAGGATGCAGGTAAAGCGCCACTGGCCAACAGCATCATCCGCCCCCAGCCGGGTATAACGGTAAATGTGGCGTGGAAGGTGCTGGAAGTACCCAGTGGTATTGATCCGACGAGCATACTGTATGAAGATCCTGTAGGAACCCAGCGTTTCTGGATGCGCTTTGGAGATCCGACAGAAGATAAGTATGCAGGTACATACAAGCTTGAGTACTGTGTTGAAGACAGGCTGACGGGCTGTAGGAAGTGCGATACCACCACCGTTGATATTATTACCGAACCGACGGTAAAGGTAACATCTCCCAATCCGCTGTGCGTAAACTGGGATACGATAGACCTGAACGACTATGTATTGCTGAACGGCAACCGCCCGAAGGAAGGTGATGGCTGGTTCACGGTGCTGGAATACGGCTACGACCGCAATGATCCGAAAGTAAAAGGCACGACGCTGCCGAAGGGCCACTATTTTGTGCCTGCTTTTGGAGCCAATACGTGGTATATCAAATACAGCAACAACAGCACAGGTTGTTTGAAGGAAGACAGCTTCTATGTATATGTAAACGATACCCCCGATGCGGTATTGCTTCCTCCGGTAACGCTTTGCAGCACGGATCCTTTGTTTGATCTGGACAGCCGCATAGATGCAGCCAAGACGCGTCCACTGGGCCAAACCAGCACCTGGACGGGTCCTCAGACCAGCGGAGGGAAGTTCAACCCGAATGTAGTGGGTACGAAGAATGTGGAAGGACCGTTCAACCTGATATTTACCTACACGGATAACAATGGCTGCGCAGATACGGAAAGTTACCGGATGTTTGTTCGAATGCGACCGGAGGTAACCATAACCACGGGTAAGCCGGCAGCAGCGTGCGAAGGCAGTGACTTTGGTTTGCAGAGCAGCCGCAAGTTTGCAGGTAGTGTAAACTGGCAGAAGATACAGGGTTCAGATGGCACGATAGACAATGCAGGTGCTGACAATATTGTATACAAGCACGGTGCAGGTGATCAGGCAGCAAGCACGGCATGGCTGAAGGTGACGACGGTTCCCGAGCCCAATGAAGTGTGCCCCCAGGCATCCGACAGCATACAAATTATCCTGCATCCGTATCCTGTGGTTAGCATGGCCAGTTCGCTGAGCGGCTGTGCTCCGCTTACGGCAGACTTTACGGGTATCGAAAGCCGCGGTATTCCCGCCGGTCAGCTGAAATGGCGCTGGGACTTCGGTAACGGCGATACCAGCGATCAGCAGAATCCGACAGGGGTGAATTACCCGAACCAGGGCAAATACAAGGTACAGCTGCGCATCACCAATACGGCGGGCAACTGTGCGGTAACGGTAGACAGCATAGACTATGTGCAGGCTTACCCGAACCCCACGGCGTTGTTCAGCACCGATCCACCGTTTAAGACCACGGTAGCGCTGCCGAAGTTTAAGACGATTAACCAGAGCAGCATACCCAATGCGCCCTTCAATCCACAGATGAGCTACAAGTGGGATTTTGGTACCTGGTATGATCCGTATGACGACACGTTTGTATCGTTCGAGCCGAGGTATGCTTATGGCAAAGACACGGCCACGTACACTATTCAGCTGATTGTGACTTCACAGCCGGGCGGATGTACGGACACGTTCAGGAAGAATGTGTTTGTGGGTCCTGATATTATTGTGTGGATCCCGGATGTATTCACCCCCGATGGCGCCGGCCCGGGCAAGAACAACACGTTCAA